>JAGHUW010000189.1 GCA_018064625.1 Candidatus Cryptobacteroides equifaecalis
TTCATCGCTAATTTTGCAATTTTTTCAGAAAAAACGTCATTTCTTCAAAAATGAGCTGAAATATATCCCGCTGATCCATAACTACTTCCAGACAAAATTAACGAATAAGCGTTTAATTTTGAGATGAAATGCTTTTTCCTTCGTTACTTTGCATACAACAAATACACGGTGCTGAACAGCCGCATAAGCGGCAAGACGGACATCCCGCAGTTTAACCAATTAAACACACACTATGAAAACTAAAACAAAATACGCAGACGTATTTATGGACCCTTCCTTCAAGTACATCTTCGGGGAAGATGGCAAAGAGTCAATGATCTCACTTCTCAAGACCTTCCTCAATATTCCTGACATCGAGGACATCACCTACCTGCAAACGGAGGATGTGGGCCTGGGCAAGGCTGACAAACGCATCCATTTCGACATCGCCTGCCGTGCATCGGACGGAAAACGATTCATCGTCGAGGCGCAGGTGGTTGACCAGAGATTCTTCAACCAGAGGGCTATGCTCTATGTCTCCACCATGGTCAGAAACGCCGTCAGGGAAGCCAATGAGCAGGCTAAAAAAGAACACAAGGTTTGGGATTATTCTTTTTCTCCAGTATATTTGCTCTCGCTCTTCAAAGGGACCGATGGGCTGAACCACAGCAAGCCAGGCTGCATACACACCTACACCATGAAGGATGTAAAGAGCGGGGACGACATGAGCGCGGGAATCTCCATCACCTTCGTCGAACTCGGAAAGTACAAGGGTTCACCGGACGAGAGGGATGTGCTGAACCAGTGGCTGTACAGTCTGAAGAACATCGAAAACCTGGAGGATATGCCGGACTGGATCACAGACGGCAAGATACAGAAGTTTTACGACCTGGCCGAGTTCGCCAACATGCCCGTCTCGGTAAGGGAAAAAATCGAAAATTACATGACCACAGAATTGGACTGGAAAAATGCGATGATCTGGGCCGTAGATAAGGCCAAGGTGGAAGGCAAGGCGGAAGGGCGAGAGGAAGGGCGAGAGGAAGGGCGAGAGGAAGGCGCCAATCAGAAGGCGCTTGAGATGGCACGTGTAATGAAACAAGATAACCTGGACAACGAAGTTATCATGAGATATACTGGCCTCCCCCTCGAAACAATCAGCAAACTGTAAAAAACCGATTTCATTTTCCAGATATGAAATCCAATAGGTATATCCTCCTCATATTAACTGCAATACTCGCAATCAGCTGTTCTGACCGAAACCACGGAAATTGGGTGATCGTTCTGCACCCCCACGAGAACATAGAGGACAAGATCCTCTCGGAAAGCACCAAGATATTTCTTGCCGGGACCATTGACATGGGAAACAGCATAGACTGGCAAGCACAGGTACAGGACATGTTCACGGCCAGACATGGACGCTATATACTCTTCAATCCACGGCAGCAGGAATGGCATCCGGAGAAAGCCGGAGAGATGGACTACCAGGTGAACTGGGAACTTGAACATCTTGAAAAGGCGGACTGGGTACTGATGAATTTCCTGCCGGAAAGCAAATCCCCGATCACCCTGCTGGAACTTGGGCTCCATGCCCGCTCCGGAAAACTTCTCGTCATCTGCCCGGAAAAGTTCTACCGATACGACAACGTCCGCATAACCTGTCAGAAATACAACATATTGATGTTCAACAGCATCGAAGACGCAATTGAAAAGATAATCTGACATGCAGATCATTCTCGCCAGCGCAAAGATCATGAGGGAGGCCAGCAGAAAGACCGGTCTTCCATACAGTGAACCAAGGTTCGCAGACATCGCCAAAGCCATCGCCGGCGAACTCAGCAGGAAAACCGTGGAACAGCTCTCGGAACTGTTCGGCTGCAGCCCTGAAATAGGCGAGCTGAACAGATCCCGATACGCCATCTTCGGCAGCGACGAGGCGGAAATCATACCCGCAATCTTCGCCTACTTCGGCCAGGCATACAAACATCTCCGGGCCGACGACCTGAGCAACGACGACCTCCTGTGGGCAAACTCCCACCTGATGATTTCCAGCTGCCTTTACGGAATACTGAGGCCGCTCGACGGAATTAACCTCTACCGCATGGAAGGCGGATTCCCGCTGCATGCAAGCGGCAAGCTGAAAGTCGAAGACTTCTGGAAGCCCCTGCTCACAGACCTCCTGATAAATTCCGTCAGGGCCGACGACGGCATCCTGATCTACCTCGACACAGAGGAATTCCGCCGCCTCTTCGACTGGAAGCGCGTCCAGGCAGAGATTCCGACAATCGTCGAGCCGAAGTTCCAGGTCCGGAAAGCGGGAAGGCTGACCACCCCGTCGGTCTGGGCAAAGACCTGCCGCGGTGCGATGGCCAGATACATCATCCTCAACCGCATACGGAATATCGGCGACCTGCGTGATTTTGAGTACGAAGGGTTCAGATACAGTCCGGACAAAGACTGCGAATGGCTGTACATACGGGAAATGTAGGACAATCCCAAGCATCCATATAAGAAAAAAAGAGGTCGACTGAAAAGTCAACCTCTTTTTGAAGTCGGGGTACTGTGACTCGAACACAGGACCCTCTGGTCCCAAACCAGATGCGCTAGCCAACTGCGCCACACCCCGATTGTTTCCCGAATGGGACTGCAAATATACAAGCTTTTTTTAAAAGAACAAAGAAAAATGAAAAATTTCTATATTCTTTTTAACTTTGTTCCATGCAAAACATCACCGGACTGATACTGATTCTCATTGCAGGACTTCTAAATCCTGTTCAGACAGGCGTAAACTCCACCCTGCGCAATTATCTGCGCACCCCTATTCTGTCCAGCACCGTATCTTTCCTCGTGGGACTCACCTCCCTTATAATTATGACCCTGATGACCTGCAGCACACTGTTCCCATCAGGAGAGACAGTAAGCGGGCTGCCCTGGTGGGCGTGGCTTGGAGGCTTGGCCGGAGCCATCGGCCTTACAGGAAACATCCTGCTGTTCCCAAAACTCGGAGGAGTCCTCACAGCCTTGATGCCCATGCTGGGGCAGATACTCATGTCCATGCTCATAGACACGTTCGGATGGTTCGACACAGAACCCATCCCTATGGCAACTGGAAGAATAGCTGGCCTGAGCCTTGTCATAGGCGGCCTCATAATGTACATGTCCGGCAAAAAATCCACTGATACAAACTCCAGGAACAAATCCATAATCCTCTGGTCTCTGGCAGGGATAGCCTCGGGCCTTACCTTCGCTATCCAACCGGTAATGAACGGAAGGCTTGCCATGGCTCTCGGTTCTTCGATCCACTCAGCATTCATCTCGTTCTCCATCTCTACAATCATCCTTATCATGCTTCTACTCTCAACACCGGAAGAGCGCAGAAACATCCCAAGGGTATTTACAGCCAAAAGACCATGGTGGACTTGGACCGGAGGTCTGCTCGGAGCATATTACGTCAGCGTCTTCGCCCTTGTAACAAATTGGGTCGGCGTCGGACTGGCAACACTCACGAGCATTCTTGGAATGATCATCTTCAGCACAGTGATAGACAGAAAGGGGTTTTTCGGAAGAACGCCGCAAAAAATCCGCCCCATACAATACGCTGGCCTTCTGCTCCTGTTCTTAGGAGTGGTATGCATAAAAGTCCTTTAAACTATTTTAAACTTGATCAGTAATAGCCATCTTTGCCACATGATTATCGAAGCAAAAAACATCACCAAAGGATTCGGCAAGCTGGAAGTACTCAAAGGAGTTGATTTCCAGGCAGATAAAGCCGAAGTGGTCTCAATAGTGGGAGCATCGGGTGCAGGAAAGACCACCCTGCTCCAGATTCTGGGTACCCTCTCCACCCCGGACGGAGGCAGCCTCGCCATCAACGGGACTGACGTTCTCTCGCTCAAGGGCGACGCCCTGGCGGCCTTCCGCTGCAAGAACATCGGCTTCGTCTTCCAGGCGCATCACCTGCTGCCGGAGTTCACAGCCGAGGAGAATGTGATGATCCCGGCAATGATTGGCGGAGCCTCGCAAAAGGAGGCAAAGGCAAAGGCGAAGCAGTTGCTGGAGAAGGTAGGCCTCGCGAACAGAGGCAGCCACAAGCCTTCGGAACTTTCCGGCGGCGAGCAGCAGAGAGTCGCCATAGCCCGCGCCCTCGTGAACGAGCCGGCAGTTCTTTTTGCCGACGAGCCCACGGGCAACCTCGACTCGGCCACGAAGCAGGAAATCCACAGGCTGCTGTTCGAGCTGCGGGACAGCCTCGGCCAGACCATAGTCATCGTAACCCACGACCCGGAGCTGGCCGCCCTCTGCGACCGCTGCCTCACAATGAAGGATGGCCAATTCATTTAAATTCAAGCATTTCGAAGTAAGGAACGAGGCCTCCGCCCTGAAGGTGGGGACCGACGCCGTGCTGCTTGGCGCAGCCATGACCATACGGGCCGACGACAGGAATCTGCTGGACATAGGCACCGGCACCGGAGTCATTGCGCTGATGGCGGCGCAGAGGCATCCGTCTGTCCGGATAGATGCTATCGACATAGACAGCGCATCAGCGGAAGAGGCCGCGCTCAACTTTACAGAATCTCCCTGGGCGGAGAGACTGCACGCTCAGCACCTTTCCCTGTCCGCCTTCCGCCCGGACGCCCCCTTCGACCTCGTCTTCTCCAATCCTCCCTACTTCGACGAGTCCCTGCGCAACCCGGACCCGCGCGAATCCGAGGCACGCCACACCCAGTCCCTCTCCTACCGGGACATCTGCGCCTTCTGTGCCGAACATCTCAGCCCCGAGGGGCGGCTCGCGCTGATACTCCCGGCCGAAACAGAGAAGACCCTTGTCCGCACCGCTGCCTCCTTCGGCCTGTACCTGGGCAGGATAGTCCGCATACGCACCGTGGAGCGCAAGCCTTTCAAGCGTATAATTGCCGAGTTCAGCCGCGTGCGCACGACGCCTCAGGAAAGCACCCTTACCCTTCAAAAAGAAGGGAAGCGCACCCGAGAGTACGCTTCCCTGACTGAAGAATTCTATCTGTAACGCTTACGCGAGGAGCTTTTTAACCTGAGCGTAAACATTGTCTGCGGTGTATCCGAGTTTCTCGTCAAGAACCTTGTAAGGAGCTGAGAATCCGAATGATTCGAGTCCCCAGATGGTTCCCTCAGCCTCTGGAACGAGTCCGAGAAGGTTCACAGGGAGACCTGCTGTCATACCGAACTTCTTGACCTCTGTAGGGAGCACGCTCTTCTGGTACTCCTTAGGCTGCTGGCGGAAGAGAGCCTCTGAAGGCACGCTCACGATGCGCACCTTGACGCCGTCCTTGCGGAGGAGTTCAGCACCTGAAACGAGGGTTGAGACCTCTGAACCTGTGGCAACGAGGATTACGTCAGGATTCTCGTCCGAGCCTGCAACCACATAACCGCCCTTTGCAACCTGGCTGTAGTCATTGCCCTCAGGAAGGTTGTTGATGTTCTGACGTGAGAGGATGAGGGCTGTAGGGGTGCTGGTGTTTGCCATTGCGAGAGCCCAGGCCTCTGTGGTCTCCTTTGCATCTGCAGGACGGAGAACGAGGGTTGAAGGCTTGCCGTGATGATTCTTGAGCTTCTCCATGAGACGTATCTGTGCCTCCTGCTCAACCGGCTCATGGGTAGGACCGTCCTCACCCACGCGGAATGCGTCATGGGTCCAGATGAACTTCACAGGGACCTCCATGAGGGCAGCCATGCGGACTGCAGGCTTCATGTAGTCTGAGAATACGAAGAAGGTACCGCAAGCAGGGATGACGCCTCCGTGGAGTGCCATACCTATGCAGCAGCAGGCCATGGTGAGCTCAGCCACACCTGCCTGGAAGAAGGCGCCGGAGAAGTCTCCTGCGGTGAAGGCCTTGGTCTTCTTGAGGAAGCCGTCTGTCTTGTCTGAGTTTGAAAGGTCTGCGGAAGCGCAAATCATGTTAGGAACCTGCTCTGCGAGCTGAGCCAGACACGCTGCGGATGCGTTGCGGGTAGCGTCGTTGTCTTTCTGGCTGACCTTGCTCCAGTCGATCACAGGAGCCTTGCCGCTGAACCACTCGTCGAGCTGGGCAGCCTTGTCTGCGTTGGCATCGGCCCAGGCCTTCTCCTCAGCGTGGCGCTCTGCGGCGATTGCCTCGAGCTCCTCTGCACGCTTTGCGTAGAGAGCCTTGACGTCGTCAAAGATCACGAACGGATTCTCAGGGTCTCCGCCGAGGTTCTTGATGGTGTTGACGTAGGCGTCTCCGCCGAGAGGTGCTCCGTGGGTCTTGCAGTCGGCCTCGTAAGATGAGCCGTCGGCCTTGAGGGCACCCTTGCCCATGATGCACTTTCCTATGATGAGGGTAGGCTTGCCGCTTACCTTCTGCGCAGCGTCGAGGGCCTTGCGGATCTGGTCAACGTCGTTTCCGTCGATCTCCATGACCTCCCAGCCGAAGGCGCGGTATTTTGCAGCGACATCCTCGTTCATGACGACCTTGGTCTCTGTAGAGAGCTGGATATCGTTTGAGTCATAGAACATGCTGAGGTTGTCTAGTCCAAGGACCGAGGCGACGCGCGCTCCGCCCTGGCTGATCTCCTCCTGAATGCCACCGTCTGAGATATAGGCGTAGATTGTCTCCTTGCCGAAGGTAGGGTTGCCGGTATGGGCCTCGAGGAACTTGGCTGCTATGGCAGCGCCGATGGCGAACACGTGACCCTGTCCCAGAGGGCCTGAGGTATTCTCGATACCGCGGACGATGTCGAACTCAGGGTGACCTGTGGTAGGTGAGCCCCACTGACGGAGCTGTGCAAGCTCATCGAGAGTATATTTACCTGTGATGCAGAGAGTTGAGTAGAGCATAGGTGCCATGTGACCAGGGTCAAGGAAGAAGCGGTCGCGGCCTGCCCATGTAGGGTTCTTCGGGTCATACTTGAGGTACTCGGAGAAAAGTACATTAATGAAGTCTGCACCGCCCATCGCTCCGCCAGGGTGACCTGACTTAGCCTTCTCCACAGCAGAGGCTGCAAGAATACGGATGTTATCCGCTGCGTGTTTCATCACGCTGTTAGAATTTGCCATATTTCGTGTAAAATATTTATTGGTTTCGTTTGAACTATGCAAGTTACAAAATTTATGGATAGGAATGCAAATTAAAATGAGTTATATTTGCGGTTATGAAACATATACGCAACTTCTGCATCATCGCACATATAGACCACGGCAAGAGCACACTTGCCGACAGACTCCTCGAACTCACCCAGACCCTCTCCCAGAGAGACATGGAGAACCAGGTGCTGGACGACATGGATCTGGAGAAGGAAAAGGGCATCACCATCAAGAGCCACGCCATCCAGATGACCCACACATACAAGGGGGAGCAGTACAAGCTCAACCTCATCGACACTCCGGGTCACGTGGACTTCAGCTATGAGGTTTCCAGGAGCATTGCCTCCTGCGAGGGTGTGCTGCTGGTTGTGGATGCGTCGCAAGGTATTCAGGCACAGACGATTTCCAATCTCTATATGGCAATAGACCACGGTCTGGAGATTATCCCTGTGCTGAACAAGATAGACATGGACTCCGCCCAGATAGAAGTTGTGACAGACGAGATCTGCGACCTCATAGGCTGTGCCCCGGAGGACGTATTCAAGGTTTCCGCAAGGACAGGACTCGGCGTGGAGCCTCTGCTGGATGCCATAGTGGAGAAGATTCCGGCCCCGGTCGGAGACCCTGAAGCGCCGCTGCAGGCCCTCATCTTCGACTCGGTCTTCAACCCGTTCCGAGGAGTCATTGCCTACTTCAAAATCAGCAACGGCTGCATACGCAAGGGAGACAAGGTCAAGTTCTTTGCCACAGGCCAGGACTACGACGTGGAAGAGGTGGGAATCCTCAAGATGAAGCTCATCCCGGGCAAGGAAGTCAGCTGCGGTGACGTGGGCTACGTAATCACAGGTATCAAGAACGCTGCCGAGGTAAAGGTGGGAGATACCATAACCCACGCGCAAAACCCTTGTGCTGAGGCTATTGCGGGATTCGAGGAGGTAAAGCCTATGGTCTTCGCCGGTATGTACCCCGTTCAGGCAGACAAGTTCGAGGAACTGCGCGCCGTGCTGGAGAAGTTCCAGTTGAACGACGCGTCATTCGTGTACGAGCCTGAGAGCTCGCTCGCCCTGGGTTCCGGCTTCCGCTGCGGATTCCTGGGTCTTCTGCACCTTGAAATTGTGCAGGAGAGACTGTTCAGGGAGTTCGACATGGACGTAATCACCACCGTCCCTAACGTTTCATACAAGGTTTACACTACCCAGGGCGAAGTTCTGGACGTGCACAACCCTTCAGGCCTGCCGGCCCCTACGCTCATAGACCATATCGAAGAGCCTTTCATACGCGCGCAGATAATCTCCAAGTCAGAGTTCTTCGGCCCTATCATGAAACTCTGCTTAGACAAGAGAGGCACCCTCGTTAGCCAGCATTATATCACGGCAGACCGCGTGGAACTCAACTACGACATGCCTCTCTCAGAGATTGTCTTCGATTTCTATGACAAACTCAAGTCTATCTCCAAGGGCTACGCCTCCTTCGATTACCACCTTACGGACTTCAGGACCTCCAAGCTCGTGCGCATGGACATACTCCTCAACGGAGAGCCTGCAGATGCGCTTTCAACCCTCATCCATGCAGACAACGCAGCCGACTTCGGCCGCAAGATGTGTGTGAAGCTCAAGGACCTGATCCCACGTCAGCAGTTCGACATCCCTGTCCAGGCCGCCGTGGGAGCCAAGATCATTGCGCGAGAGACGGTGAAGCAGGTGCGCAAGGACGTAACCGCCAAGTGCTACGGTGGAGACGTATCCAGAAAGCGCAAACTCCTTGAGAAACAGAAGGAGGGAAAGAAGCGCATGCGCCAGATCGGAAAGGTTCAGGTACCTCAGAGCGCCTTCATGGCCGTGCTGAAGCTTGATTAAAAAACTTCCATCTTTATTAAAAAACGTCAATTTGTGACGAAACGACTTGCGGTGATGGGGTTTTTGTGCCTTCTTTGCAGAAAAAAAGAGCATGAAAAACTTCATCACTTTCTTTGCTGCCCTGGCTATGCTGACGGCCTGCAGCGGACATCTTCTCGTAAATACACCCAGCAGCGGGAGCACCCAAAGGGACGACCCCAACATTGACTGGGAACCCTCGGAGTTGTGGAAGGAATTCCCATTCAATGGGAAGGACTCTATCATCAGGTTTGCAGCCCTCGACAGCTCCGGTGGGAAATCCAGACTCCGGCTATATACAAAATGGGAAGAGACTCTCTGTCTCGATCTTGGAGAGCCGGGAATACTGCCTGTTTATGAAGATCTTCACCATCTTGTGTGCGGGCATATCTATTCAGAGTGCCGCGGCAGCGGGGCGACCACGATATGCCGGGACGGGACTCCTGTATGCGAAATAGGCGAAAAAGAATACCTGATAGGCATACTTCCCAGAGGCAACGACCTTTATCTCCTCTCTCAGAAAAGCCATAACGCCGGATTCACCCTCTGGAAGAACGGCCTTGCCATAATGGCAAAGGACAGCGGCAGCGTATTCGGAGACCTGGACGAGGCTTCCTACGCCCCTCACGGAGCCCTTTACATGGACTCAGGGCATTACTGTTTCTCTTATCTCGAGGACCCTCAACACGGCTTCATTTTCAAGGACGCTGCGCCCGTGGCTTTTGAAAGTGAGAACCAGATCATGGACGCCCGCATGTGTGGCGGATTGGTGAGGATAGCACACAGATACCTTGCCGGGGAGACCTGGAAAGGAGCCAGGCTCTGGAACCTTGGGGAAGGTCTGGCGGCGGTGACAGGAGAATGCACCTACCTTTCAGACAAGAAAAGCCTCTGCTCGGTCTGCATGCTCGGGGACTACGCCTACCCCGGCACCATGAAAAGGATTGATGACAGCGGAGCAGACTTGTTCTACGAGGCGTCATACGGCCTGTTGAGCATAAGGAATGCCAAGGGTGGCGAGATAGTCCTCAATGGGAAAACCAGCCTTGATGGCAGCTATGAATATCTTTGCAGCCGCTGCGTAAAATTGATGGCTGATGGGCCTGTCATGGCCCTCAATCCCTTGGACACAAACAAGGCTCCCGTACTCAAATACAGGAACAGATATCTTGATATGAAATGGGTCAAAGGCAGGGTGATATCCCTGGAAGCGGAAGTCAGTCTTCCCAACTGACCTCGCGTGCACCGTCCTCCCTTACTGAGATGAAGACGTTCAGGGTCTCCTCCGGGAGGATCTGCTCCACGTTCTCCGGCCATTCCATGATGCAGAGGCAGCCGCTGTCCAGATAATCGAAAACACCTATGTCGTAGGCTTCCTCGATGCGGTTGATCCTGTAGAAATCGAAATGGAAGATGGAATCCCCGGACTCCGTACGGTACTCGTTCACAATGGAAAAGGTAGGCGAGCTCACGGCATCCGAACTCACTCCCAGCACCTTGCAGATGGCAGTGGTGAAGGTTGTCTTACCCGCTCCCATGGGGGCATGGAAAGCCAGCAGATCATGTCCTTTTGTCTGCTCCAGGAATTCACGTGCGGCAGATTCGATCTCCGCAAGGCCATTGATAACAATACTGTGTCGCATAACGGCGGCAAATATAACCATTTTTAAATTATGCTGATCAGAATCAACAGTGCAAAATGCACAGGAATAGATGCGGAAAAGGTGATAGTGGAAGTCGAGATACAGATGGGCATAGGCATTCACTTGGTTGGGCTTGCAGACGCCGCCGTGAAGGAAAGCCTGCTCCGCACCACCACAGCCCTGTCCTCCCTTGGCTTCAAGGTGCCTGGCAAGAAGATAATAATCAACCTCGCCCCGGCCGACGTCCACAAGAAGGGCAGCGGTTACGACCTGCCCATAGCCCTGGGCATAATCGCCGCCTCAGAGCAGAGGGAACTGCAGGCGCTGGGTGACTACATGATAATGGGAGAGCTGGGCCTGGACGGCAGCGTGAGGGCAATTCCCGGAGCCCTCCCCTATGCTGACCTGGCCGCCAAGGAAGGCATGAGGGGAATCATCCTGCCCGAGGAGTCTGCGCTTGAGGCAGTGGAGGTCCCGAACATAGAGGTCTACGGTGTCAAGACCCTGAACGATGTGCTGAGAATCATTGGCAACCCGGCCGACTGCTGTGATCTTCTGATATGGAATACGGTGGCATACAATAAGATACGCAGAAAGCGCAGCCTTATCCACGAAGAGTCGGGGATCCCGGACTTCCGCGACATAATAGGCCAGGAAGCCGCAAAGCGCGCTGCCGAGATAGCTGCCGCAGGCGGGCACAATCTGGCCATGATAGGCAGTCCCGGGTCCGGGAAGAGTTCCATAGCCAAAGCCATGGCAGGTATACTCCCGCCCATGACCACGGAAGAGGCCATGGTGACAAGCAAGATCTATTCCGTGGCAGGGAAGAATAACGGCAGGGTGGGCCTGGTGAGAGAGAGGCCCTTCCGCTCCCCTCACTATTCGGCGTCGATGGCCGCCATCCTTGGGGGTGGGGGCGGAGACAGCATACAGCCCGGGGAAATCACACTCGCCTGCAACGGGGTCCTCTTTCTGGACGAGCTGGGGCAGATGCCCAAAAGCGTGATAGAGGCCCTGAGAGCCCCTCTGGAAGACAGGAAAGTCTCCATCTCACGCCTCAGGACCAAGGTGGACTACCCAGCCAGTTTCATGCTCGTGGCTGCATCCAACCCCTGCCCCTGCGGATTCTACGGAGACGGGGACCGCTGCAACTGCACTCCCACGCAAAGGGCGAATTACCTCTCCCGCCTCTCCGGGCCCATCATGGACAGAATCGACCTGCAAGTGGTCGTAAGGCAGGTCCCGGCAGAAAAGATAATGCACGGCTGCAAGGCTGAGAGCAGCAAGGACATAGCCGCAAGGGTGCTGAAGGCCAGGATAGCCCAGAAGAACAGGTTCGCCGCGGAAAGCATAAACTGCAATGCGGAGATGGACAACAAACTCCTGGAGAGATACTGTCCTCTGGATGAAGCCTGCCAGGAGACTCTGAAGAAGATAATGGGCAGGATGAACCTTTCCATGAGGGCATATTTCCGAATAATCAAGGTGGCGCGCACCATAGCAGACCTGGAAGAATCTGACAGGATAAAGCCGAAGCACCTTCTGGAGGCTGCCTCGTTCAGGTTCCTGGATAAGGGCGACGGGATTACAGGTTGATGCGCAGACCGGCGTTGAGATTGAACATGAGCGGATGCTCAGTCCTCACGTTCTTTGGCTGGTCGCAGTTGAAATAATACCTCAGACCCGGGTCAAGATAGATGCCAAGATACCTGCTCAGCTGGAACTGCACGCCCACGCCCACAGTGGTGGACCACTGAATCCTGTCCACGGACTTGGAGTAACGGTACTCCTGGTCTGCACGCAGGATATAATCGTTGGCCACGCAGAACTCGGCCTCACCTCCGCCGTAAAGATAGAAGCTGAAGGCATTGGTGGTCAAGGCATCGAAATACAGATTGAGAGGGATGCCCAGGTACTGGAGCTTATGGCTCACGCTGCCCTTGGCCTGCACCTCGACCAGACCGGACTCCCCAACCTTGGTGTACTCCCCGTCAAACTTGCGAGAGACCATGGAGTAATCCAGACCTGTGCTGAATGACAGTCTTGGAAGGAAATACAGGCGTACCCCTATGCCAGCAGTGAAAGGCAGTCCGTAAGAGGAATCACCCAACTCGGTTATTGTAGTCTTGGGGCCTGTCAGGGCACCTGGGGCAAGATTCTGCCTGTAAACCGGCATATTGAAATCCGAGCCGTTCCCGGCAAGTGCCCCATGCATGGACACAGAAACCGGGACAGCCTTGAAACTCTCTTCCTCATCAGTGAAGGCGTAAGCGTAATCCTGAGGCTGAGCCTCCTCTGCCTTGCCGGTCGCCGCCTTTGGAGAAGATTCAGCCGGAACAGGGGCCTGAGCAGCCTCCTCAGAGACCTGCTCCTCTGCCAGCGGTGCAACTTCTTGCGCCACAGGAACGCTTTCCTGTGCCACTTCGGCCCGAACAATCGTCTTTGCCGCCCTTGGCGCGGAAGTAACAGGAGCCGCCGCGAATTCTGATGGTGTTTCCCCCTCGGCACGGAGATCTTCAGTCTCCGGGAGCATGAGGTCGGCCACATTGCTTCCCTGCTCAATTATCTGTACTGCAGCGGGATCCATCTGAGGGATATGCGAAGAGAAAGGTTTCAGGAAGACGCCAAGGGCCAGCAGAGCCGCCGCCATGGCAGCGCCCGCCCACGCCCATCCTGACCAGGTTCCTGCTGCCGGAGCGCCGAATACCCTTGCGGATACGGCAGTCCAGACACGGGGTGAGGGTTTCTCCTCCGCATCTTCGAGCATGGACCTTATCAGTCCGTCAAATTCCTTTATATCCTTTTCCTGCATCTTAATACCTATCCTTTATCTTTGCCTGGAGGAGCACCCTCGCCCTTTGCAGCTGGGACCTTGACGTCGTCTCCGAGATCCCCAGTTCCTCCGCTATCTCCTTGTGGGTGTAACCTTCCATCACATACATGTTGAATACGGTCCTGAACCCGGCCGGGAGTGCCGCTATCATCTTCAGAAGTTCCTTGTAATCAATCTTCTGCAGCACAGAGGGGGAATCACTTGCCATGTTCCTAAGCTCCTCCACGTCCGCAGAGTCCCGCAAGGCGTCTTTCTTCCTGAGACTCATGAGAGCGGTGTTTACAAAGATCTTTCTTGCCCAGCCTTCGAAGGATCCCTCCCCCGAATAGCTTTCCAATTTGGCAAAGAGAGTCACAAAACCATCCTGAAGCACGTCTTCCGCACTTTCCCTGTCTCCCATGTATCTGAGACACACGGCATACATTTTGCCGGACAGAGAATCATATATGGCTTTGGCTTCCCGTGTATTAAGATGCGACTTGTCCTTGAAAAGTTGCATCGCGGTCCAAATTTGTTGCTAAAATAGCCAAAAAATAACTTATTTTTGTGTTCGATGAGAAAAGTTCTGACAATAATATTCACGCTGCTGCTCTGCATAGCGGCAAATGCCCAGGACAAGGCCGCCTTCATCAAGGCCGTCCAGGCATATACAGACAACGATCTGGAGAAGGCCAAGGCATCCTTCGAGCTTCTCCATGCCAAAGACAGCACGGACGACGCCTCCCTTTACTATCTTGGCCTGTGTGAGTTCCATACGGGGGATTTTGACAATGCCGAGAGACACCTCGGAAAGGCTGTAAGCATAGACAGCACCAACATCTGGTACATCAATTCGCTGGCAACGCTCTACAATGCCGCAGGCAAGAGAAGGCAGGCTGCCATCTACTGCGAGAAACTCATCAAGCTCGCCCCTCAGCAATACCGCAACAGCTACACACTCTGCCTCGTGGCGGACGAGAAGCTGAGTTCCAGGCAGGATTCCCTCGCCCGCAAATACTATGAGATGGCCCTCGAGATAGATCCGGACTACGCCCCGGCACAGATAGGCCTTTCCGAATTCATGAGATTGTCCGGAAACATGCCGGGCTACTTCAAAATCCTCAGGGAGTTCATTGACAACAAGGACGTTAAGCCCGAGATAAAGAGCGATTACATGAATACCCTGATGCAGAACATAGACGCCAAGTTCTACTGGGTCTGGGGAGAGCAGATATCCATACTCATGGACAGATGCGTGGAACTCTACCCCAAAGACATCCAGGCCAGGATAAACAAGGCCCAGATCTGCATGATAAAGGAAGATACGGACGGCATGGCCGAGCAGTTCCGCGCCATAATCCCGGTGGCAAGGGAGAAAAAGGACACCACCAACCTGCTCATGGCCCTGAGCACCGTGGGCGACTACCACTACCAGAAGGGTGAGAAGAAGAAGGCCTACGCCATCTACGAGGAGGCGCTCGTCATAAAGCCCGACTATGCCCCTGTGCTGAACAACTACGCATATTTCCTGTCCGAGGACGGCAAGAAGCTGAAGAAGGCTCTGGAAATGAGCCGCATAGCCATTGAGAGCGAGCCAGACAACGCAACCTACCTCGACACCTATGCCTGGATACTCCACCTCCTCAAGAGGGACAAGGAGGCCAAGCCTCACTTCAAGCACGCCATGATCTACGGAGGCAAGGAAAGCGCCGTCATACTCGAACATTATTCCATAGTGCTCAAGGCGCTGGGTGAAACGAGCCTTGCCGACTACTACCACAGCCTCGCTGAACAGAAGAAATGAAAAGATTCCTGACCCTGATCCTGATGCTTACGGCACTCGCAGCCTTTCCTGCGGGGGCACAGAGCATCTCCTCCCAGAAAGAGCGCAAGGCAAGGCTGGACCGCGAGATTCTGATGCTGGAGCAGCAGATCAGGGAGAATTCCTCCAAAAGTTCCAATGCGCTGAGCAGGCTGAGCCTCCTGCGCCAGAGGGAAGACGCCAGGCGCGCCCTGATCAGGGAGAGCGATGCGGAGATCATGGTCATGAACGACTCCATACGCACCCTGCGCAAGGAGATGGCCGCCATCCAGAGCAGGCTGGACACCATGACCTGCTACTACGACCGCCTGGTGAAGAACGCCTACAAGAACAGGGACTCCAGGATCTGGTACATGTACATCCTGGCAAGCGAAAACATAGGCCAGGCAGCAAAGCGCTTCGCCTACCTCAAGAGCCTTTCCTCGCAGATGAACGCCCAGGCAAAGAAGATAAAGGAGGCCCGGGCCGAGCTTGAGGTAAAACTGGCAAGGTTCAATAAGCTCAAGGCCGAGGCAGAAAAGCTCAGGACCGCCAGGCAGAACGAGCTGGCGAAACTCCAGAAGGAGGAGAGCCAGTCAAAGCAGCTCGTGGCCCAGCTGGGCAGGGAGAAAAGCAAGTACCAGAAGCAACTTGCATCCAAAAAGAAGCAGGTGGAGGCCCTCAACAAGGAGATAGAGAGGCTCATTGCCGAGAGCATGGGCGACGGTTCAGGCAAAAGCGGGAAGCCTGCCAAGGAATCCAAAGCTATAGACTACACCCTGGCCAAGGAGTTCCAGGCCAACAAAGGCAAGCTCCCATGGCCTGCGGAAGGCCCTGTGGCAGAGCACTTCGGCCGCAATCCGCATCCTGTCTACAAGAAAATCACCATGCCTTTCAACAACGGCATCAACATCAGCGTAAGCAGGGATACCGAAGCCAAGGCCGTGTTCAACGGCGAGGTCAAAAGGGTCATAGTGATGCCGGGATACAGCAAATGCGTGCTTGTCCAGCACGGCGATTATTTCACTTTCTACTGCAAGCTTTCCAGCGTGTCCGTGAAGGCCGGAGACAAACTGAAAACCGGGCAGACCGTCGGTATCGTAGATACCATTGACGGTCAAACCCAGCTTCATTTCCAGCTCTGGAAGGGCACTGCCCCTCAGAATCCGGAATTATGGTTGCGCCCTAGAGATTAGGGTTGGACTCTTTCCAGTTCTCCACTGCAGGGATGATTCCGAGAGCGATGATCTCGTCACGCATCTTGCAGAGGTGCTCGTAAGATGCCTGGAGTGCAGCCATCTCCTCAGCTGTTCCCTCTGGTGCGGTGAAGTGAACACCAGTAGCATCGATTGTAGAAGGCATAGCCATCATCACATTCTTGTAACCGCACTTGTCGCAGTTTACGTAGCAGCCTGCAGGCCATGTGAACTCAGCACCGCCCATGGAAGCCTCGATCATCTTCACAGCCTGGTATGCAGGGCTCTGGAATGAGCTGCGGCCGCGGAGCTTGATGATGTTGGAACCACCCTGGATTGTGTTGTGCTTGATCTCCTCCCACTTGTCTGCAGGGATGTTGTAGTCTGCAAGCGGCTTGCCGTCAACAGTGATCTTTGAAGCGAACACTGCCATTGCCTCGCCGTGTCCGCCGTAGGTACGTGCGTTTTCAACCTTGTACTGAGGTACGCCGCAAGCGAAGCCGATGGCCTCCTGGAGACGTGTTGAGTCGAGGGCTGCGAGTGAGGTGAGCTGGTTAGGCTTGAGGCCTGAGTGAATGAGGGCTGTGAGCGCTGTCACGTCTGCAGGGTTGAAGATGACAACCACGTGCTTTACCTCAGGGCAGTACTTCTTGATGAGGTCACCGAACTCAGCGGCGATCTGGCAGTTGCCCTTGAGGAGGTCCTCACGGGTCATGCCCTCCTTGCGAGGTGCACCACCTGAAGAGATGATGTAAGAAGCGTTTGTGAACGCTACAGCTGGATCTGTGGTCCAGGTAACGTTTGCGCCTTCGAATGCACAGTGATACATTTCCTCTGCAACACCGTGAACGCCTGGCTCAAAGATATCATACAAGCAAATGTTCGGTGTAAGACCGAGCATGAGGGCGGTCTGTGCCATGTTGGAACCGATAGCTCCACCAGCACCTACAATGACCAATTTTTCGTCTGTAAGGAATTTCATAATATTTGTTGAATAATAGTCGTTTCTTTAAAAGTTGTACAAATATACAAAATTTCATTATCTTTGTGGTGTTATAAACTATTTATGGCACTATATCTTACAAAAGAGCTGGACGACGACTACCACTCGAGAATCGGGGTCTGGCAAATTACTGAGACCGAAGAGGAGCTCAAAGGTCTCACATCCATTCCATCCGATGAGATGGAGGAAATATCATACATCAGGAACGAATCCTTAAGAAAGCAGAAGATAGCGGTCAGGGCATTGCTGGATGCAATGTTCGAGGAGAAGGTGTACCTGAGTCACCATGACAACGGCAAACCTTACATCGAGAACTCAGCTATCAACATCAGCATCACCCACACCAACAAGTATGTGGCCGTGATTCTGCATGACACGGACGAAGTAGGAATCGACTGCGAGTCTATGGACAGGGACTTCTCCGCAGTGGAGAAGAAAGCCCTCTCCGAGGACGAGATCGAGGATCTGGACGACGACAGGAGAAACGAGCAGCTGGCTATCTATTGGTGCGCCAAGGAGGCAGTTTATAAGAAAATGTCCCAGTACCACGTGGACTTCGCCGAGCAGATAGAGGTAGAGGACTTCAAATTGAAGGGTGAGGGCGAGCTGGAGGCCGTTTTCATACATAAGGACGGCTATGAGGAGGAGCTCGAACTCCACTATATGACCTTCGACCGCCACGTTCTTGTCTGGGTAACGGACTAAAAATTTTTTTCAGCCTCCCAGTGGGCTGCAAGGCAGATTTCAAGAGTTTTCAACAGGGGTGTTGAAAACTCTTTTTTTCTTTTCGATTATCTTGTTGTATCTTCGTTTTTCACATTTCGGAAAACTTAGAGATTTACAGATATGAAAGTCATCAAGAGAAACGGAGAAATCCAGAATTATGATTTCTCCAAGATAGAGAAAGCGGTGAATTCCGCGTTTGTCGCATGCGGCAGAGACAAGATGCCTGATGATTTCCACGAAAGTCTGAAGCACCTCTTCAGCATGTTCGATGACGACTATTCGTTCAAGGTGGAGAAACTCCAGGACATAGTCGAGAACCAGCTGATGTACGAGAAGCACTTCGACGTGGCAAAGGCCTATATCCTCTACCGCGAGAAGCACAAGGACCTCCGCTTCATCAAGGAGAGGGTCGACTATATGGACAATTATGCACATTCGATGGAGAATGCCGCGACCTCATCCGAGAC
>JAGHUW010000139.1 GCA_018064625.1 Candidatus Cryptobacteroides equifaecalis
GTGTCCATCATTCCTTTTCTCTACTACCCGCTCATACTGGGATTCTTCTCGGTACTTTCCATCGTCTTCCTCTACCCTGAGGGAAAGTTGTTGAAGAAATAATTCCGCAACTCTTTGAAATAAGGGAATTTATTCGTATATTTGCGGTCCGCAAAAGTGCGGGAACTTATTTAAAGTATTTATAAACAATTAATTAACCAAACCAATGCCTGGATTAATTGGAAAGAAAATCGGAATGACATCCGTTTTCGGTGCTGATGGCAAGAATATACCATGCACCGTTATCGAGGCTGGTCCGTGCGTTGTTACGCAGCTCCGTACAGTAGAGAAAGACGGTTACGTCGCTGTACAGCTTGCCTATGACGAAACAACCGAAAAGCACACCAGCAAGCCTCTTCAGGGGCATTTCAAAAAGGCAGGAGTTGCTCCTATGCGCAAACTCGTCGAGTTCAAGGCTGATTTTGCAGGAGAGCTCAAGCTCGGAGACACCATCTCAGTAGCTGACGTCTTCACTGAGGACGTAGAGTATGTAGATGTAGTCGGTACTTCTAAGGGTAGGGGTTTCCAGGGCGTTGTACACCGTTATGGATTCGCCGGAGTCGGCGGCCAGACACACGGTCAGCACAATCGTCTTCGTCACCCTGGTTCAATGGGCGCATCTTCATGGCCTTCACGCGTTCTTCCTGGAATGCGCATGGGCGGCCACATGGGTAATGCACGCGTAAAGGTGTTCAACCTCAAGGTGGTGAAGGTAATGCCTGAGAACAATCTTCTTGTAGTGAAAGGTTCCGTACCTGGAGCCAAGGGTTCTTATGTAATTTTGGAGGCTTAAGAGTATGCAATTACCAGTTTATAAAATCGACGGAACAGATTCCGGCAAGAAGGTAACTCTTGAGGATGGCGTATTCGCAATTCAGCCGAATGATCACGCAATCTATCTCGATGTAGTACAGTATCTCGCAAACCAGCGCCATGGCAACTCTAAGACCAAGGATCGCAGCGAGATCGCTCACAGCACCAAGAAGCTCGGTCGCCAGAAGGGCGGCGGCGGTGCTCGTCACGGTAGCCTCAAGGCTAACATTTTCGTAGGCGGTGGCCGTGTATTCGGTCCTGTTCCACGTTTCTATCATAACAAGTTGAACAAGAAGGTGAAGGCTCTCGCACGCAAGTCAGCTCTCTCTTACAAGGCAGCAGAGCAGGCTATCATCATGGTAGAGCCATTCACAATGGAAGCTCCTAAGACAAAGCAGATGCTCAGCATCCTTTCAGCAATCAAGGCTGGTGACCGCAAGGTTCTCGTCGTTCTTCCTGAGAATTCAACCAATATCTATCTTTCATCACGCAACCTTCCTCAGGTTAACGTACTGAGTGTTGACGAGATCAACACCTACGCTATCATGAACGCCAACTCACTCGTCCTCGTTGACGGTGTTCAGGATGTTCTTGCAGAGAGGAACATGCGCTAAACGGAACTTACGAAAATGGGAATCATTATTAAGCCAATCGTAACAGAGAAGTTGACGGCTCAGGGCGAAAAGTTGAACCGTTACGGCTTCATCGTAGATCGTGATGCCAACAAACTTCAGATCAAAGAGGCAGTGGAGAAGCTTTACAGCGTATCCGTTGCAGATGTAAACACAGTCAATTATTACGGAAAGAGAAAGTCACGCTATACAAAGGCAGGTCTTCTCCGCGGCCGTATGAATCACTTCAAGAAGGCTTATGTCACACTTGCAGGTGAGGACAAGATTGACTTCTACGCTAACATTTAAGGGAGGGACAGACAATGGCAGTAAGAAAATTCAAACCGGTTACTCCCGGTCAGAGAAACAAGGTGATCAGCTCATTTGACGAGATCACTACCAAGAAACCTCAGAAATCATTGCTCGAGCCTCTCAAGAGCACCGGCGGACGTAACAACACAGGTCAGATGACCATGCGTTACATCGGTGGTGGTCACAAGAGAATGTACCGTATCATTGACTTCCTCCGCGACAAGGATGAGTGCACAGCTACAGTTCTTACCATCGAGTACGATCCAAACCGTAGCGCACGCATCGCCCTCGTTCAGTATGAGGATGGCGAGAAGAGATACATCATCGCTCCTAAGGGCATCAAGGTAGGACAGGTTATCGCATCAGGTAGCGGTGTAGCTCCTGAGGTTGGTAACACTCTTCCTCTCAGTGAAATTCCTGTAGGTACCCTCGTTCACAACATCGAGCTCCGTCCTGGTCAGGGTGCTGCAATGGCACGTTCTGCAGGTACATTCGCACAGCTCGCTGCACGTGAAGGCAACCACGCAGTACTCCGTCTCCCTTCAGGTGAGACACGTATGGTACTCGTTACCTGCCGTGCAACTGTGGGTGAGGTTTCCAACTCAGACCACAATTTGGAGAGCCATGGTAAGGCCGGCCGTCGCAGATGGCTCGGATGCCGTCCTCACAATAGAGGTGTTGTCATGAACCCTGTAGATCACCCGATGGGTGGTGGTGAAGGTCGTGCTTCCGGTGGACACCCACGTTCACGCAAGGGCTTGCCAGCTAAGGGCTACAAGACACGTAATCCTAAGGCATCTTCAAATAAGTTCATTATTGAAAGAAGAAAGAAATAACAGGAATTAAACTTTAGAGATTATGAGTCGTTCATTAAGAAAAGGTCCATATATCCAGGAAGCTCTGGAGAAAAGAATTCTTGCTATGAATGATGGTAGCAAGAAGAAGGAAGTGGTCAAGACATGGTCTCGTGCCAGTATGATCTCTCCTGACTTTATCGGCCATACTATCGCAGTTCATAACGGAAACAAGTTTATCCCTGTTTACGTTACAGAGCAGATGGTAGGTCACAAACTCGGCGAGTTCGCCCCTACTAGAAACTTTAGAGGACATTCAGGTAACAATAAGAGGTAATCATTATGGGAAAGCGTAAAAAAATTATGGCTGATCGCCTCAAGGAGGCCAAGAAGGTTACAGCTGTTGCAAAGCTGAATGACGTGCCAACTTCTCCACGCAAGATGCGTCTCGTTGCAGACACAGTTCGCGGCGTAGAGGTTAACCGTGCCCTCGATCTTCTTCACTTCTCAAAGAGAGAGGCATCTGTCCGTCTTGAGAAACTCCTCCGCAGCGCAATCGCAAACTGGGAGTCCAAGAATCAGGACAAGGCTAAGGAACTGGACAATGGTAACGTATATGTAAAGACCATCATGGTTGATGAGGGTCGCACACTGAAGCGTATCCGCCCATGCCCACAGGGTAGGGCCGGCCGCATCCGCAAGCGCTCCAACCACGTTACTATCGTTCTCGATGTAAAACAACCAGTAGAGAATAAATAATATGGGACAGAAAACAAATCCTATTAGCAACAGAATCGGTATCACCCGTGGTTGGGACTCTAACTGGTGTGGTGGTAACGTAGCTGAGAGAATCGCTGAGGACTACGAGATCCGTAAGTATCTTGGCAACCGTCTTGCAAAGGCAAGCCTCAGCAGACTTGTGATCGAGAGAACTCTCAAGATCATCACAGTGACCATCTATGCAGCACGTCCAGGCTTCATCATCGGTAAGGGTGGTGCAGAGGTTGACAAACTTAAGGAAGAGCTTAAGAAGGTCACAAACAAAGACGTCCAGATCAATATTTACGAGGTTAAGCGTCCAGAGGTTGATGCTCACATCGTAGCAGACAGCATCGCTCGTCAGATCGAGGGACGTGTTTCTTACCGTAGGGCTATCAAGATGGCAGTTGCCAACACCATGCGTGTAGGTGCAGAAGGTATCAAGGTTCAGATCAGTGGCCGCGTAGGAGGTGCTGAAATGGCCCGCAGCGAGATGTTCAAGGAAGGTCGTACACCTCTCCACACATTCCGCGCCGATATCGACTACGCTCTCGCAGTTGCCAACACCAAGGTAGGTACACTCGGTATCAAGGTTTGGATCTGCAACGGAGAGAAGTACGGCAAGCAGGACCTCACACCTGCAGCACTTGCAGCAGCAAATGCTCAGGCTTCAGGCCAGAACCGTGGCGGAAACCGTGGTGGAAACGATCGTCGTGGCCGTCGTGACGGAGATCGTCGCGGCCGTCGTGACAACCAGAAGTAATTTGATTTGAAATTACTATATTAGTGTCGTGTTCGCAAGGACACGACACTTTTTTATTTTCAGTGGACGTAAGACAGAAAATAGGGCTTCTGCCGCATTCTCCCGGTGTTTACAGGTATTATAACGCCGAGGGCACCGTCATATATGTGGGCAAGGCGAAGGACCTGAACAAGAGGGTCGCGCAGTATTTCGTTGACCCTTCCCGCCTCAATACCAAGACCCGCATCCTCGTTTCCAAAATAGCGGACGTGCAGTATTCCGTGGTGGATACCGAGGCCGATGCCCTGCTTCTTGAGAACAACCTCATCAAGCAGTACAAGCCCAAGTACAACATACTCCTCAAGGATTCCAAGACCTATCCATGGATTTGTGTGACTTCGGAGGAATTTCCGCGTGTTTTCCTCACGCGCAGGGTCGTACAGAACGGTTCCCGCTATTTCGGCCCATACAGTTCCGTGATGCATGCCAAGACCCTGCTTGATTTCTTCCGTTCCAGCTATCCGCTTCGTTCCTGCAAGTATGCCATCACCGTGGAGTCAGTCCTCAGGAAGAAATTTCGCCCATGTCTGGACCTGCATATTCACCGTTGCGACGGATGTTGTGTAGGAGGCATTTCCAGGGAGGATTACAATTCATATATAAACGAAATTGTAAGGCTTCTGAGCGGTGGGGTGAATGATATCATCAGGGAGTACAAGAGCTGCATGATGACGGCTGCGGAGAATCTCGACTTCGAGTCCGCCCAGCTTTACAAGACCAAGATGGAGTCTTTGCAGAAGCATTATTCCAAGTCCATCATCACCGCTGCCGGAGAACGCGACCTGGATGTCTTCTCCCTTGTCTTCGACGGGCAGGAGGCTTTTGGAAACTTCCTGCGTATACGTGGCGGTGCCATCATACAGTCCCTGAATCTGGGTTTCAAGATGAATATCGAGGAGGACCAGGCGTCCGTCCTGAGTACTTTCATCGCTGAGATAGAGAATAAGTTCGGGGAACTGAGCAGGGAGGTCATAGTGCCTTTCCTGCCGGACGTGCAGTTGGAAGGCGTGGAGTTCAAGATTCCGGTGCGAGGGGACAAGCTCTCCCTGCTTGAGCTCAGTGCCAAAAATTCAAAGGAATTCCGCTTCAATTCCCTGCGTCAGCGCGAGCATTCCAACCCTGACGAGTTCAAGACGGCTGTTCTTGAGGAACTTCGCGCGGCCATAGGCATGAAGGAGCTTCCAATGCATATGGAATGTTTCGACAACTCCAACATCCAGGGAACCAATCCTGTGGCTTCCTGCGTCGTCTTCAGGAACGCAGAGCCTTCCAAGAAGGATTATCGCAGGTTCAAGATCAAGACCGTCATCGGCGCAAATGACTACGCCTCCATGAAGGAAGTGGTCAACAGGCGCTATTCGCGCATGCTTGTGGAGGCTCCGGAGGACCTTCCTCAACTTGTCGTCATAGATGGCGGCAAGGGTCAGCTGGATTTTGCCTATCAGGCCATCTGCGAGCTTGGGCTCCAGAACCGCCTTACTGTCATCGGCCTTGCCAAGCGCCTGGAGGAGGTCATAAGGGTGGGGGACCCTTACCCTCTTTTCATCGACAGGAATTCTCAGGCCCTCAAGGTGCTGCAACGCATCAGGGACGAGGCTCACCGCTTCGGAATCACCTTTCACCGCTCCCTTCGCAGCAAGTCCGCCCTTAAAAGCGCCCTTACGCAGATCAAGGGTGTGGGTGAGCAGACGGAGCAGAGGCTTCTCATGCATTATGGCAGCGTGGCCCGCATCGCTGCCGCCTCGGTGGAGGACCTTGCCGGTCTCGTAGGCCCGGTTCTTGCAGCGAGAATTAAAGAAACATTGAATCAACAGAATAATTAAACCATCATGAACGAAAGTCGCTTCAACAAATTTTTCAACTACTTCATTTTCATTGGCATGTTACTTTCGGTGTCCGTGGCATGCTGGTTCAACATCAAGAATTCGCAGTCAGACATCGCACTTCAGCTAATCGTGGCTTTCGGTTCCATGATGGGTGTGACCAGCACTGTACTGGCAGCCCAGGGAAATATTCTCAACTTTGTCATAGGAGGTCTGGGAGCCGTGATAGAGACATATGTCTTCTACAAGACAGGAGTCACCTCCATGCTGCTTCTCTATCTTTTCTATTTCATCCCCATGGACTTCATAGGTTTCTTCAACTGGAAGAAGAGGGGAGCGAGCACCAAGTCGGAGATCAAGGCCCGCAGGCTCAAGCCCGTGCAGTGGCTATATGTGGTGCTTGGATACATAGCAGTGGCTGTGGCGGCCTTCGGTGTATCATATTTCGCCGCAACGCACAATCTGAGCACGGATGCCTCGATGAATTATCCCAAGCTCGTGGCAGATGCCCTTACCACTTCCGCAACCATCGTTGCAATAGTTCTCATGTCCATGGCCTATATGGACCAGTGGTATATCTGGACCCTGGTCAATCTGTCGTCCATAGTTCTTTGGAGCATTACAATCGCAACCACTCCGGGATCTGCATACACCGTGGTGATGCTGATCAAATACATTTTCTATTTCCTCAACGGTATCAATGCGATAAGAATCTGGAAGCAGCTCAGCAAGGAATAAGGCAGCTTTTGGATATAAGAAAAAATATCATTAACTTTGGGCGTTTAATCATTTTGAAAGAAAGTACTAAACAATCTAAATAAGAATTATTATGGAATACGCAGAAATCGTAGAAAAAGTAAAGGCAATCATCGTTGATAAGCTTGGCGTTGAGCCTTCAGAGGTTACTGAGAGCGCAAACTTTACCAATGATCTTGGTGCTGATTCTCTCGACACTGTAGAGCTTCTCATGGAGTTCGAGAAGGTGTTCGGAATCAAGATTCCAGATGAGGAGACAAGCACAATTGCTACCGTAAAGGACGCTATTGACAAGGTTAACGAGAAGCTCGCCTAAAACCTTACAATAAGAAACAAAAAATGGTCGACCAAGAAGGTCGGCCATTTTTATTTTTCCTTGTCCGGGATGGAGAATGTGAGTTCCATTCGAGGTCTTCTGGCAGGGTCCGGGAATTCAGGACCATTAAGACGGCATTTGTAGAACCTGTCCTTGTCCAGGAGTTTGGATGTACTTGTCGTGGTCTGGTTTCCAGCGGCATACTGCGCCATCATCATGTAGGTGTAGTAGTTGTTGTAGCCATAGCCGCCATATCCACCATATCCACCGTAGCCGCCATAACCTCCGTAACCGTAGCCGCCGTATCCACCGTACATGTTGTTGTAATAGCTCTGGTATGCGAGCATGTTGTAGTAATCACTCATCTCGCTGCTGGTATTGTTGGTGGTTACAGTGGTCTCATTTGCTATGATGATGAACCAGATGTCATAGTTGCCTTTCAAGAGATTCTTTGTCCTGAAGTCATCCTTTGCGTTGACGTCTATCTTCAGGAGTTCCTGCAAATGGAAGGTGATGTCCGGCTCATACATCAGCAGGGATCTGTTGATGTCTCCCTGATTCTCATCTGAGGAACTTGAATCCGTGAGTCCCATGTAGGTTGCCAGAGTATCACCGCTCTTGAGACGGCATGTAGGCTGGAGTATTGCTGGCCAGAGCCTGTCCACTTCCTTATAATTATCCGGAAATTCGAACGGCATCACGAGCTTGGCTTTGTTGACGATAACCTTCTTCGGGTCTCCCCCTTTGGCTATGATGACATCCTCGGCCAGTTTTTTGAGGTATTCTCCCTTGATGACTGGCTTTATTCCACCGCCACCCTCGAGAAGCATGATATCCGTTGCCTGTCCCTCTCGGCCTCTTGTCTCATGTCCTGTTCCGTTGAAGCAGTACTGTGGGAAAGATCCTGTGGAGGAATACTGGAAAAGCGAATCAAGGTTGTTGAAATTGTCGGCACCATAGTAGAACAGCATAGTGGTGTCTTTCCTTACACCGTCAAACTCTGCACTGTAGCTGAGATTGGCCAGGTTTCCCGTAAAGGCATATGACTGTGAGTCGAAACCGAGCTGCAGCTTGAACATGTCTATCCTGCCGCCCAGCCCGGCTGGCTCTTCAGTCTCTATCACGATTCCCGGGCATTTTTTCAGGAATTTCTTGAAATCCTTCGTGTCTTCATTGGTGAGGCTGAGGAATTTCTTCGCGAAGCTTTCGCTGAAATCGAATGACAGGGAGTCTCCTCCATAATATACTGTGGACCCTCTACTGATCATATTGCCCGAATGTTTGACTTTGGCGTTGCTGTCGAAGTCTTTCATCGGGTCAAGGGCTTCCTCAAGCTCATACACCCTTATTCTCTGCATGATTCTGTCCTGACCTTCGTCACAGAAGGAGACCGTGTCCTTGACGGCGGAGAAATGGAAATTCTTGAATATAGGGTTCTTTCCCACGACGAGTGAGTCCTTGAAAAGAGGGACGAGTGTCATGGCACAACTTCTTGTGGTCAGACCGTATTCGGCATCCCTTACCGCGCCTATTGTAATTCTTGTCGAGGAGTATCCGGAAAGGCTGTCCGCCATTTTCAGGGAAATATCCTTGATGCGGATATCGTTGTCAACGTAGATCTTGTAGGTCTGTTCTACAGGTACCAGCGAACCGCCCAGCCTGTAGTCTGTGTCAATGCATGAAATGCAGCAGAAAAGAACTGCCGCTATGGATAAAAACCTGAGTTTCATTTTAGATTTTGTCATAAAAATCGTTGTACTCGTCAATGTAGCCTCCGTTCTCCATTGCTTCCGCGTTGAAAGGAAGTACCGGAAGGCCGGATTCATTGCAGAATGCAACAAGTTGCGGATCTATGTTCTCCGATCCCATGATGATTCCGTCTGAGTACTGGATTGCCGTTTTAGCAAGATTTATGCCACTTGCCTCTGAGAGATAAGGTACATCGGCGCTGCTTACGTTCCCGAAATTGACTTTGGAGGCGAAGTCCTTTGCGAAGGCATCGGTCGGGGTGTCGTCATAAAGGGAGAGCACCACCTTGCTTGATGAGAATATCGGGTCATCTTTGTAAGCTTTCTTCAGATAAAGAGGGAGAAGGTGCGATATCCAGCCCTGGCAGTGGATCACGTCCGGTGCCCAGCGGAGTTTCTTCACGGTTTCCAGCACACCTCTTGCAAAGAATATTGCCCTCTCGTCGTTGTTCTCGAAGAATTTTCCGCTTGCGTCGCAGAAGGTCTGCTTGCTGCGGAAATATTCATCGTTGTCTATGAAATATACCTGCATCCTCGCTGACGAGATGGATGCGACCTTGATTATGAGAGGCCTGTCGACGTCTCCGATGATTATGTTCATGCCAGAGAGCCTGATAACCTCATGGAGCTGGTTTTTTCTTTCGTTGATGCAACCGAAACGCGGCATGAAGGATCTGATTTCCCTCTTGCGTTCCTGAATTCCCTGGGGAAGCTGCCTTCCGATATGGGAAATGTGTGTCTCCGGCAGATATGGGAATATCTCCGAATTGACGAAAAGTACCTTTTTTACAGATGTAGCCATTTTCACAAAGATAATGAAAATTTCTGGAATTATCCTTATCTTTGGAGCTAAAACAGAAGGACATGGCGAAAGCGGACAATAAAATGATGCGCAGGCGCATAGTCAATGCGTATCTGTCGAGTGTGATCAGTATCAGCCTGGTACTGTTCCTTATCGGTATTGCATCCCTTCTGATAGTCAATGCCCGCAACGTCTCCGACTACTTCAAGGAAACCCTTCAGATTTCCGTGCTGATGAAAAATGAGGCCACAGAGCAGCAGGCTTCCGAGTATATGGCGAAGGTGCAGACACTCCCGTATGTGAAGGAAGCGAGGGTCGTAAGCCGCGAAGAGGGTACCAAGGAACTTCAGGACATGCTGGGCGAGGATTTTCTCAGTGTGTTCGAGACCTCCCCGGTGCCGGTTTCGGTGGACGTTTCCCTGAAGGCGGCCTACGTTTCTTCGGACAGCCTTGCCCTGGTTCTGCCTGTTCTGGCAGCTTCGGACCTTGTGGACGAGGTGTCTTGCCAGCAGTCCCTTGTGGATGCCCTCAACTCGAACCTCGGAAGGATATCCGCGGTTCTTTCTGTATTCATAGCCCTTCTGCTCTTCATATCCTTCGTGCTGATAAACAATACGGTGAGGGTGAATGTATTCTCCCGCCGCTTCGTCATACATACCATGCGTCTCGTAGGGGCCACGCGCTCTTTCATCTCGGCTCCTTTCATCAAGGCGGGGATACTGCAGGGGCTTGTGGGTTCCGCCCTTTCGATCGCTGCGCTTGCGGGGCTGCTCTTCGCGTTGAGAGGCTCATTCCCTCAGCTCTTTGAGATCTTTACGCTCAGGACCTATGTCCTTACGGGCGTCATCGTCGTGTTCAGCGGGATTCTGATATGTATGATAAGCACCTGGTTCGTGATGAACAAGCTGCTGGACATGAAGAGAAATGAACTGTATTTTTGATATATATATGAATGATATGCCGATGACCCCCAAGGGGGTGAAACTTATGCTGGCCGGGGTGGGCGTGATGCTCGTGGGCTTTGTGCTTCTCGCAGGAGGGCAGAGCTCGGACCCTCAGGTCTTCAGCTACGATATCTTTGATTTCAGGAGGCTTGTTGCGGCACCGCTGGTGATTGTGTCCGGCATAATCCTGATAGTTGTTTCAATAATGGGTAAAATAAAGGAGAAATAGTCATGGAGTGGTGGCAGTCGATCATACTTGGCCTTGTTCAGGGCCTTACGGAATTCCTTCCTGTGAGCAGCAGCGGGCATCTTGCCCTTGGCAAGGCTCTGCTCGGCATCGAGGTGGCGGAGGACCTTTCCTTTGAGATAATCACACATGCGGCCACGGTGCTTGCGACCATCGTCGTATTCAGAAAGCAGATATGGCAGCTTCTCTGCGGTCTATTCAAATTCAAATACAACGATGAGACGGACTATATCTTCAAGATAGCCGTTTCGATGATTCCTGTATTCGTAGTGGGTGTCTTCTTCAAGGATTTCGTGAAAGAGATCTTCGGTTCCATCCTTGTGGTAGGGCTGGCCCTCATCCTCACGGCGAACCTGCTTTTCTACTCTGACCGAGCTTCCTCCAGAAGGGCTGAACAGAACCAGGCACGCAACGGAATAAGCTGGTGGCAGGCTTTCGTCATCGGCCTTGCCCAGGCGGTTGCCGTGATCCCGGGACTTTCCCGCTCCGGTTCCACCATCAGCACGGGTCTGCTGTGCGGCGTCAAGAGGGAGAACGTTGCGCAGTTCTCTTTCCTCATGGTCCTTGTGCCTATCCTCGGAGAGGCTTTCCTGGATGTTGTGGGCGGTGATTTCGCCGCTTCCTCCATAGGCCCTCTGCCTCTGGTGCTGGGCTTCGTAACGGCATTCCTCAGCGGCCTCTTTGCCTGCCGCGTCATGATAGACCTTGTCAAGAAGGCCAGCCTCAAGTGGTTCGCACTTTACTGTGCCGTCGTCGGCCTTGTTGCGATCTTCGTCTCAATCTTCGCCTGACGCATGGGAAGAAGCAGGGTCTATTTCGTTTCCGACGTTCATCTCGGCCTGAATCTGAAGGACCCCGAGGGGAGGGAGGCGCGCTTCGTCTCCTGGCTGAAGGCCATTCCGCGTGAGGAGACCCAGGCCCTGTATCTGCTCGGCGACATCTGGGATTTCTGGTACGAGTACCGGGACGTGGTGCCCCGCGAGGGTGCGAGGGTGGTCGCCCAGCTCATAGACCTGATGGACAATGGGGTGAAGGTGTTCTTCTTCGAGGGCAACCACGACATGTGGAGCTTTTCCTACTTCGAGAGTCTGGGCATGGTGAAACTGCATCAGCCGGCCTTCGTGGAGATAGGGGGGAAGACGTTCTGCCTTGGGCATGGCGACGGCCTCGGCTACACGAAGAAGTCCTACGCATTCATGCTGAAGGTCTTCCACAACCGCACGGCGCAGGCGCTCTTCAGCCTGCTGCACCCGTGGCTTGCCTACCGCTTCGGCCTGGGCTGGTCAAACTCCAACCGCCGCACGCACGAGCCGTATCATTTCCGCGGGGCCGACGAACCCCTGTACAAGTATGCCGAGTCTATCTGCGCCGAAAGGCACGTGGACTGCTTCGTCTTCGGCCACTACCATGACTCCGTGGACCTGCAGCTGCCTTCCGGTGCGCGTCTTTTCGTGCTGAAGGACTGGATGGACGGCGGGGCGCCCTGCCTGATGGCTGAGACGCTCACTTCCGGACTTCGCTTTCAAGTCTTTCTGCCTTGATGACCGTTTTCTTTGGCATTTCCATGAAAATGGAGAAATAGAAGGAGTCCCACATCCCTGAATCCCATATCTTCACGAGTTCCTCAAGCTGGGCATCTTTGCCCTTGGGGTCGTATTTTGTCTTCAGGTCCTGAGAGAAGAGTCTGGCCACAAGCTGCCAGAAATTAGCCGCGAAGCCGTTTTCGTAGGTCTTTATGATTTCGAAGCCTGACAGCCCGCATTCCCTGTCCACCAGTCTCATGAGGACCACGCCCTGATTGATGGTCATGTTCCTTATATCTTTCTCGAACAGTCTGAACAGTTCCCTTTCCACGTCCTTTATGTATCTGTTCCTTTCAGAGCGTTTGCTGACATCCGCAGCCAGCGTGCTGTCCACCTGTGCCATCATTTTCCTTCCCGCCAGCGCGTAAGGGTAGACCTTGTTGAAGTTGTAGACCAGCTTGTAATACTTGCGCCAGTCATTACCCTTCATCTTCCTGCCCTTCGGGAATATCCATACAGGGTCCAGGGAGTCAAGGAAGGTGGTGTCTCCCTGCGGGCTGACCTCGAAGTACATCGGGGTTCCCGTGACCTTCCTTTTTGTCTGGGCAAGGATATCCTCTCCTGGAATGAGCAGGAGAATTGCTGCGAGTATGAGTGACCATCGTTTCACACGGCAAAAATACTAAAAAAAATATGAGCCTGTTTTTCCCGTTTTATGGCGTGTCGAAAAGAGCTCGCAATTTTTTTTGACCCCTTCTGCAAATGATTGAAAAACAGTATGATTACCTGTTGGAATCCGTGTCTAAAATAAGTGAATTTTTTTATCTGAAATGAGGTTAATTCAATATTTTTTACTATATTTGCAGTCCCGAAAATTGGCATGCGATAACATACGCCGCTGATAATCAGGAGGTTAACTGAAAATTTAATATTTTTAAAAGTAATACGAGATGTTACAACCTAAGAGAACAAAATTTAGAAGGGAACAGAAAAACCGCATGAAGGGTAATGCCCAGAGAGGCAACCAGCTTGCGTTCGGTTCTTTCGGAATCAAGACCCTTGAAAATTGTTGGCTTACTGCTCAGCAGATTGAGGCTGCCCGTCAGGCTATCTCACGTTATATGAACCGTGAGGGACAGATCTGGATCAGGGTATTCCCTGTCAAGCCAATCACCAAGAAGCCTCTCGATACCCGTATGGGTAAAGGTAAGGGTGATCCATACGCATTCGTTGCGCCTATCACTCCTGGCCGTATCATTTTCGAGGCTGAGGGTGTGTCACTTGCTATCGCAAAAGAGGCTATGCGCCTCGGAGCCAACAAGCTTCCTATCGCAACCAAGTTCGTGGTTCGCAGAGATTATGTTGAATAGTTAACGGAGAAAGAGTAATGAAAGCATCAGAAGCACGCGAAATGTCTGTAGCAGACCTCCGCGACCGTATTGAGATTGAAAAGAACAATCTTGACACAATGAAGATCAACCACGCGATTTCTCCGCTGGAGGACACTTCCAAAATCATGAAGACCAGAAGGGATATAGCTCTTATGATCACTATCCTTGCTGAAAAAGAAAAACAGAACTAAAAGAGAAGTCTTATGGAAAGAAATCTTCGTAAGGAAAGAATCGGAGTAGTGGTCAGCAACAAGATGGACAAGACCATCGTGGTTGCCGTTGAAAGAAAAGAGAAACATCCTTTGTACGGTAAATTCGTCAAGAAGACCACAAAGTTCGTCGCTCAGGATGAGAAGAACGAGTGTGGTGAGGGTGATACAGTCCTCATCATGGAGACCCGTCCTTTGAGCAAGACAAAGAACTGGAGATTAGTTGAAATCATAGAAAAGGCAAAATAGTATGATACAGCAGGAAACACGTTTACAGGTGGCCGACAACAGCGGTGCAAAGGAAGTACTTTGTATCCGTGTGCTTGGAGGAACCAACCGCCGTTACGCAACTGTCGGTGACAAGATCGTAGTTGCCATCAAGAGTGCTATCCCTGGCGCAGATGCCAAGAAAGGTACAGTTTCAAAGGCTGTAGTGGTACGCACCAAGAAAGAGATCCGCCGCGCTGACGGTTCTTACATCCGTTTCGATGAGAACGCATGCGTTCTTCTCAACAACGCAGGCGAGCTTCGCGGAACCCGTATCTTCGGCCCTGTGGCCAGAGAGCTCCGCGAGAACTTCATGAAAATTGTTTCACTGGCACCAGAGGTCCTTTAATTAATAAGCATTATGACAAAGATACGTATTAAGAAAGGTGACACCGTCTATGTAATGGCCGGTAACGATAAGGGCAAGACCGGAAAGGTCCTCAGCGTAGTCGTTGACGAGAATCGCGCTGTCGTTGAGGGTGTCAACATGGTCAGCAAGCACACCAAGCCAAACACAAAGCAGCCTCAGGGTGGCATCATCAAGCAGGAGGCTCCAATTCACATTTCAAACCTCAGCCTCATCGATCCAAAGAGCCAGAAGCCGACTCGCGTAGGTTACAAGTTCGACGGAGACAAGAAGGTTCGTTATGCTAAAAAATCTGGGGAGGAAATCTAATTATGGCAAAGAATAATACACCAGCAGAGGTTCAGGCATTGCCAACAGGCTACGTTCCTACCCTCAAGAAACTCTACAAGGAGGAAATCGTTGACAAGCTCGTGAAGCAGTTCGGTTACACAACCGTAATGCAGGCACCACGTCTTGTGAAGATCACAATCAATGAGGGTGTCGGCGCAGCTACTCAGGACAAGAAGATCGTCGAGGAGGCTGCATCAGAGCTTTCAATCATCACAGGTCAGAAGGCACAGGTTACCCTTTCAAAGAAGGATATCTCAAACTTCAAACTCCGTAAGGGCATGCCTGTCGGTACAAAGGTTACCCTTCGTGACGTGAAGATGTACGAGTTCCTCGAGAAGCTCATCCGTGTGGCTCTCCCACGTATCCGTGACTTCAACGGTATCGCTGAGAACATGGACGGAAGAGGAAACTACACCCTTGGTATCAAGGAGCAGATCATCTTCCCTGAGATCGACATCGACAAGAACCCACGCATCCACGGTCTTGAGATTACATTCACAACTTCGGCCCGCAATGACGAAGAGTGCCACGCACTTCTCGCTGCATTCGGTCTGCCTTTCAAAAAACATAACAACTAAAAGATACTATGGCAAAAGAATCAATGAAAGCCCGCGAGGTTAAGCGCGCTAAACTCGTTGCTAAGTACGCAGAGAAGAGAAAGGCACTCAAAGAGGCCGGAGACTACGCAGCTCTCGACAAGCTTCCTAAGAATGCTTCTCCTGTCCGCCTTCACAATCGTTGCTCCCTCACAGGTCGTCCTAAGGGATATATGAGGGCATTCGGCATCAGCCGTATCCAGTTCCGTGAGATGGCCAGCAATGGTCTCATCCCAGGCGTAAAGAAGGCAAGTTGGTAAAAATTAAAAAGTAAGATATTATGACTGATCCAATTGCAGATTACCTCACAAGAATTCGCAATGCCTACATGGCAGGAAAGAAGGTAGTTGAGGTTCCTTCTTCAAAAATGAAGGAGTCCATCACTCAGATTCTTTGTGAGAAGGGATACATCCTCAGCTACAAGGTAGTTGAAGGCACCCCTTTCAATACTATCAAGATCGCTCTCAAGTATCATCCGCAGACCAAGATGGCCGCTATCAAGAAGATTGAGCGTGTGTCAACTCCAGGTCTCCGTCAGTACACTGATGTAGAGAACATGCCACGTGTCCTCAATGGACTCGGAATCGCAATCCTTTCTACTTCAAAGGGCGTAATCACCGACAAGGAAGCCAAGGAGCTTGGCGTAGGCGGTGAAGTTATTTGCTACGTATATTAATCCTTTAAAGTATTTATAAACAATGTCACGAATTGGTAAATTGCCTGTAAGCCTTCCGAACGGGGTGAGCGTAGAGCTCAGCTCCGCCAACGTGTTGAAGGTTAAAGGACCTCTCGGTGAGATGAGCCAGAAAGTTGATCCGGACATCAAGGTTACCGTTGAGGACAATGCAATCAAGTTCGAGCGCCCTACAGACCAGCCACGTCACCGCTCTATGCACGGACTTTACCGTGCTCTTGCGCACAACATGGTAGTGGGTGTCTCAGAAGGTTTTACAATCAAGCAGGAATTGGTCGGTGTGGGTTACCGTGTTGCAGTTAGCGGTCAGCTCCTCACTTTCTCCCTCGGATATTCACACGATATCCAGCTCTTGCTCCCTGCAGAAGTCAAGGCTGAGGTTCCGGATGTGAAGAAGGGTGAGAATCCTAAACTTGTACTCAAGAGCTGTGACAAGCAGCTTGTAGGTCAGGTAGCAGCCAAGATCCGTTCATTCCGCAAGCCTGAACCATACAAGGGTAAGGGTATCAAGTTCGTTGGTGAGCAGCTTCGCCGCAAAGCTGGTAAGACTGCATCAGCAAAATAATAGGAGGACAGAATTATGGCACTCAATAGAATTGAAAGAAGAAGAAGGATTCATTACCGCATCCGTAAGCATGTCAATGGAACTGCTGAGAAGCCTCGTATGGTGGTTTTCCGCAGCAACAAGCAGATTTACGTACAGGTTATTGATGACGAGCAGGGCAGAACCCTTTGCGCTGCTGCATCCAATGATAAGGCTCTCGCTGTAGATTGCAAAGGCAAGAGCGGAATCGAAGCTGCTGCAATTGTCGGCAAGGCAATCGCAGAGCGTGCTCTCGCAAAAGGTATCACCACTATCTGCTTCGATCGTGGAGGTTATCTTTTCCACGGAAGAGTTAAAAGTTTGGCAGACGCTGCCCGTGAAGGCGGCCTCGTATTCTAATAGTAAAGACTATGGCAAATACAAATGTTAAGAGAGTAAAGACATCTGACCTTGAGCTTAAGGACAGATTGGTCGCCATCCAGAGAGTCACAAAGGTGACTAAGGGTGGTCGTCACTTCCGCTTCGCTGCAATTGTGGTCGTAGGTGACGAGAACGGCGTTGTAGGTTATGGTCTTGGAAAGGCAAACGAGGTTACCTCGGCAATCGCCAAGGCTGTAGAGGATGCTAAGAAGAACCTCGTAAAGGTTCCGGTAATCAATACAACCATCCCTCACGAGCAGGAGGCAAAGTTCGGCGGTTCACGCGTGTTCATGAAGCCTGCAGCTCCCGGTACCGGTGTAAAGGCCGGTGGTGCGATGCGTGCAGTGTTCGAGAGCGTAGGTATCCAGAACGTGCTCGCCAAGTCAAAGGGCTCATCAAACCCTCACAACCTTGTGAAGGCTACCGTTGCAGCTCTTACCCAGATGAGGGACGCTTATACCGTAGCAGGTCTCCGTGGTGTTTCAATGAGTAAGGTATTTAACGGCTAGGAGGAAACATTATGGCAAAGCTCAGAATTACACAGGTAGTTAGCGTAAATGGTGAGACCAAGCGTCAGAAGGCAAACCTTCGCTGCCTTGGTATCCGTCATCTGAATCAGACCGTAGAGATTGAGAAGACCCCTGTTAGTGAGGGTCAGCTTGCAAAAGTTGCTCATCTCTGCAAAGTAGAAGAAGTAAAGTAAAGGAGGACCAGAATCATGAAACTTAATAATCTGACACCAGCAGTTGGTTCTACCCACACAAGCAAGAGATTGGGCCGTGGTCAGGGTTCCGGTAAGGGTGGTACTTCTACCCGCGGTACCAAGGGTGCACAGGCACGCGCAGGTTACGAGCACAAGATCGGATTCGAAGGTGGACAGATGCCGCTTCAGCGTCGTCTTCCTAAGTTCGGATTCAAGAACCCAACACGTGTTGAGTATACAGCAGTGAATGTAGCTGATATCGAGGCTCTTGCAACTGCACTCAATGTCAACGTACTTGGCGTAAATGAATTCAAGGTAGCAGGATTTGCAGCAAAGACAGACCTTATCAAGGTTCTTGGAAACGGTGAGATCAAGACAGCCGTTACTGTAAATGCTGATGCTTTCTCAAAATCAGCTATCGCAAAAATTGAAGCTGCCGGTGGAAAGGCAGTCGTAACAGAGTAATCTTATGAGGTTTATTGAGACTATCAAAAACATCTTCAAGATTGAAGAGCTCCGCAAGAGAATAGGCTATACGTTCCTCCTCATCCTGGTTTACAGGTTCGGATGTTTCGTAGTGCTTCCGGGCATCGATGCCTCTATGCTTGCAGGACTCCAGACGAGCAGTCAGGAGGGCCTTGTAGGTCTCTTGAACATGTTCTCCGGCGGCGCCTTTGGTAACGCTTCAATCTTCGCACTGGGTGTGATGCCATACATTTCGGCATCCATCGTCATCCAGTTGCTGGGTGTTTTCGTCCCTTACTTCAGGAAACTCCAGATGGAGGGCGAAAGTGGACGCAAGAAGATGAACCAGATGACGAGAGTTCTCACCATCGCCATCATCTGCATCCAGGGTCCAGCCTACATGGCATCTCTGCACGGCCAGATTCCGGGAAATGCTTTCACAGCAGTATCCCAGCTCGGTTGGAGCAACTTCATGTTCAACCTCGTATCGACCATCATTCTCATGGGCGGTTCGATGTTCGTGATGTGGCTCGGCGAAAAGATTACAGACCGTGGTATCGGTAACGGTATCTCACTCATCATTATGATTGGTATCGTTGCCCGCTTCCCATACGCTATCATCGCTGAGATCGCTTCCAAGTTCTCTGCAACAAACGGAGGATTCCTCCTCTTCATTGTAGAGCTTGTGATCTGGTTCTTCGTGGTGGTTGCAGCAATCGCACTTGTACAGGCAGTCCGCAGGGTTCCTGTACAGTATGCGAAGAGAGTCATCGGAAACCGCCAGTACGGCGGCGTGCGCCAGTACCTCCCTATGAAGATGAACGCAGCAGGCGTTATGCCTATCATCTTCGCACAGGCACTGATGCTCTTCCCTATGCTCTTCTCACGCTGGGATGCTACCCGTGGCCTTGCTGCCACCCTTGGCGACTATACCGGTATCTGGTATAATCTTATATTCTTCACTCTCGTTGTCATCTTCACATTCTTCTACACAGCTGTCACTGTAAACCCTACAATGATCGCAGAGGATCTGAAGAGAAACGGAGGATTCATCCCTGGTGTGAAGCCTGGAAAGAAGACTGTCGAGTACCTTGACGACATCATGTCGCGTGTGACTCTTCCTGGATCTATCGCTCTCGGTTTCATCTCCATCCTTCCTGCTCTTGCCATGAAGGCAGGTATCAACAACTCATTCGCAAGCTTCTACGGTGGTACATCCCTCCTCATCCTTGTGGGTGTTGTTCTCGATACTCTCCAGCAGGTTGAAAGTTATTTGCTGATGCGTCACTACGACGGTCTCATGAAGACAGGTCGCCTCAGTGGTCGCTCAGGTATGTAGTTCTTTGAAAAATTAACGGTTGATGATTAAGCCTAAGACCGAAGAAGAAATCGAGCTTTTGCGCGAGAATGCCATACTGGTCTCCAAGACCTTGGCTGAAGTCGGTAAAGCAGTTGCCCCAGGTGTGACAACTAAACAGTTGAATAAGGTAGCTGATGAGTTCATTCGTGACAACGGTGCGATCCCTAGCTTCTATGGTTTCGAAGGCTTCCCCGCAGCCATCTGTGCATCAGTGAATGATGTCGTGGTCCATGGATTCCCATCGGATTACGTCCTCAGGGACGGAGATATCTTCACTGCAGACATAGGTACTTTGTATAAAGGATATAACGGTGACTCCGCATACACTTTCCCTGTAGGGGAAGTGGATGCGAAGACCCGGAAACTCCTTGACGTCACAAAGGCGTCACTTTACAAGGGAATTGAAGCGGCTGTGGCTGGTGCCCGTGTAGGAGATATCGGATACGCGGTGCAATCGTATGTGGAGTCATTCGGATTCTCCGTAGTCCGTGAGCTTGAAGGCCACGGAATCGGAAAGGAGATGCACGAGAACCCAGGTGTTCCGAATTTCGGACGCAGGGGCAAGGGCACCCACCTTGTGGACGGAATGACAATATGTATAGAGCCGATGGTCAATGCCGGTGGAAAGGCGGTCTATCTGGACAGAAACGGATGGGCAGTGCATACATCGGATCATAGCAAGTCAGCTCACTACGAACTTACGGTTGTTGTCCGAAAAGGCTGTGCCGAGCAGCTCTCAACCTTTGATTTTATCGAGAAAGATGGCAAGATTAAATTTTAAGTGTAATTTTTAATGTCAAAACAGGTAGCAATAGAACAAGATGGAAAGGTTATCGAGACCCTTCCAAACGCGATGTTCAAGGTCGAGCTTGAGAATGGTCACGTTTTGCTCTGCAACATATCAGGCAAGATGCGTATGAACTTCATCCATATTCTTCTAGGTGACAAGGTGCGCGTGGAAATTTCACCTTATGATTTAACCAAGGGCAGAATATCTTTCAGATACAAATAAAAAAATACAGATATGAAAGTCAAGACATCCATCAAAAAGCGCAGCGAGGATTGCAAGATCGTTCGTCGTAAAGGTCGCCTTTATGTGATCTGCAAGAAGAACCCTAAGTTCAAGATGCGTCAGGGATAATATTCACAGTAACAAATTAAGTAAGTATAATTATGGCACGTATAGCCGGGGTTGATTTACCAAACAACAAACAGGGAGAAATAGGATTGACCTATATCTTCGGTATCGGCCGCCCTTCTGCAAAGAAAATTCTTGAGGAGTGCGGAATTGATAGCTCAATCAAAGTTGGTGATTGGAACGACGACCAGATAGCAAAGATCCGTACCAAGATCAATGAGGAGTACAAGATCGAAGGTGAGCTTCGCTCTTCTGTCCAGATGGACATCAAGCGCCTCATGGATATCGGATGCTACCGTGGAATCCGTCATCGTCTCGGACTTCCAGTCCGCGGACAGAGCACCAAGAACAACGCTCGTACCCGTAAAGGTAAGAAGAAGACTGTTGCTAACAAGAAGAAGGCAACCAAGTAAAATTGATGAATTATGGCAAAGAAAACTACAACATCTAAAAGAGTTGTCAAGGTTGAAGCTTATGGCGAGGCTCATATTTCATCAACCTTCAACAACGTCATTGTGTCTCTCACCAATGCTCAGGGCCAGGTAATCTCGTGGGGTTCTGCTGGTAAGTGCGGTTTCAGAGGCTCAAAGAAGAACACTCCGTACGCTGCTCAGATGGCAGCTGAGGACGCTTCAAGAACTGCATACGATGCAGGTCTTCGCAGGGTAAAATGTTATGTAAAGGGTCCTGGTGCAGGTCGTGAATCTGCCATCCGTACCATCAACAACGCTGGTATCGTTGTAACAGAGATTATCGACGTTACACCTATGCCACACAACGGATGTAGACCAAAAGGCCGTCGTAAAGTTTAATTTTTAACACAGAATTACTATGGCAAGATATACAGGTCCTAGCACCAAAATCGCTCGTAAATTCGGCGAGGCCATCTTCGGAGGAGACAAGTATTTCGAGAAGAGAAACGTACCTCCAGGACAGCACGGTCTCGCAGCAAAACGCAAGAAGCAGAAGGAGTACGGTAACCAGCTCAAAGAGAAGCAGAAGGTTAAGTACATGTATGGTGTTCTCGAGCGTCAGTTCCGCAACACCTATAACAAGGCTACCCGCATGGCAGGTCAGAAGGGTGAGAACCTCCTTCTCCTCCTCGAGTCAAGACTTGACAATGTAGTTTACCGTCTCGGTATCGCTCCTACACGCGCAGCTGCACGTCAGCTCGTAAATCACCACCACATCACCCTCAACGGTGCTGTCAACAGCATCGCTTCAACACAGGTGAAGCCAGGTGACGTGATTGCAGTAAGAGAGAGGTCAAAGAGCCTTGAGGTTATCCAGAACAGCGTTGCATCTGTCACCAAGTACTCTTGGCTCGACTTCGATGTAAAGGCTCTTTCAGGTAAGTTCCTCAATGTTCCTGCAAGAACTGAGATTCCAGAGAACATCAACGAGCAGCTCATCGTCGATCTCTACTCTAAGTAACAGTTAACACCAAAGTAAAAGAATATGGCAATCTTAGCATTTCAGAAACCTGACAAGGTTATTATGCTCGAAAGCACTGATACCGTAGGTCGCTTCGAATTCCGCCCACTTGAGCCGGGATACGGACAGACCATCGGCAATGCTCTTCGCCGCATCCTGTTGGCCTCTTTGGAAGGTTTTGCTATCAGTCAGATCAAGATCTCCGGCGTTGATCAGGAGTTCGCAACCATCCCTGGCGTTATCGAGGGTATGCAGGATATCATCCTCAACCTCAAGCAGGTACGCCTCCGTCGTATGGTTGAGAGCGTTGACAGCGAGGTAGTGAGCATCGTGGTCAGTGGTAAGCAAGAGTTTACTGCAGAGGATATCTCCAAAGGATTGTCTTCTTTCAAGGTGTTGAACCCAGATCAGCATATCTGCTCACTCGAGCCTTCAGTAAAGCTCGAGGTTACACTCACCATCACCAAGGGTCGTGGTTTCGTTCCTGCTGAGGAGCTCCGTGATGAGAATACCCCTATCGGAACAATTCCTATCGACGCCATCTACACTCCTATCCGCAAGGTCAACTGGACTGTGGAGAACTGGCGAGTTGAGCAGAAGACTGATTATGAGAAACTGAATCTTGAGATCGTGACAGATGGCTCCATCTCTCCGAACAATGCCCTTCAGGAGGCAGCCAATATCCTCATCTACCACTTCAAGCTCTTCACAGACGACAAGAAGATGTCTCTCGAGAGCCCGGTGGAGGCTGAGACCAGCGAACTTGACGAGGAGTCACTTCGCATGAGGCATCTCCTTCTGACCAAACTTTCAGATATGGGACTTTCAGTACGTGCGTTCAACTGCCTCAAGGCAGCTGACATCGACACCTTCGCTGATCTGGTTTCATACTCAAGGGCAGAGCTTATGAAGTTCCGTAACTTCGGACGTAAATCTCTCTCGGAGATCGATCTCCTTGTAGAGAAGATGAAGCTCTCATTCGGAATGGATGTTACCAAGTTTAATATTGAACCTAAGAAAAAGAATATCTAAAGATGAGACACAATAAAGCTATCAATCATCTCGGTCGCAAGAGCGGACACCGCAAGGCACTCCTTTCAAACATGGCGGCTTCTCTCATCCTCAATAAGAGAATCACCACCACCGTTGCAAAGGCAAAGGCTCTCAAGTCTTTCCTTGAGCCACTTGTAACCAAGTCAAAGGACGATTCAACACACTCTCGTCGCGTTGTGTTCAGCTATCTTAAGAGCAAGGAGGCTGTCAGTGAGCTTTTCCGTACAGTCGCTCCGAAGATCGCAGACCGTCCAGGTGGATACCTCCGCGTGCTTCACACAGGCTTCCGCCAGGGTGATGCAGCAGAGATGGCTCTCATTGAGTTTGTAGACTTCAATGAGGCAGCTCTCGCTTCAGCTCCTAAGGCAGCCAAGAAGACAACCCGCCGCAGCCGTGCAAAGAAGGCTGAGGCTCCGGTAGAGGCAGCTCCTGCAGCAGAGGCACCAGCAGCAGAGTAATCACGCAAGTGAACTCCATATGATGAGGCTGACCCGCAAGGGCCGGCCTCTTCTGCGTCATACATGTCTGGGGAATTTGTTATTTTTGCATAAGTTCAAAGAAATTGTCATGAGGAACAGGTTCATATTGTCCGCTGCCCTGTTGCTGGCAGCCCTTCCCCTCTGGGGACAGCTCCCGCGCAGTGCGGAGTTCCATGAGAAGTACAGACTTGACGAGGTGGTGATATTCAGCCGTCACAACGTCCGCGCGCCACTTACAGGGAAGGGAAGTTCCCTGGACTCGCTTACGGACCACAAATGGATAGAATGGACGGCCCCCAAATCCGAGCTGACTCTGGGCGGCGGCGCCCTTGAGACGCTCAACGGGCAGTTCTTCCGCCAGTGGGTGTGCAGCGAGGGACTGCTCCCTCACAACGCCAGACCTTCGGCGGACGAGGTCCTCTTCTACGCCAACAGCAAGCAGCGCACCATCGCCACGTCGAGATACTTCCTCGCGGGCTTCCTCCCAGTATCGGCCATAGGCGTTACCTGGGAAGGGGAATTCGACAAGATGAACCCTATGTTCGACCTTTCCTTCCACGGCATCACGAAGAAGTTCCGCCGTCAGATAGACTCCGAGCTGACGAGAATCTACGGCAAGGACGGGCTCAGGCGCCTCAGCGAGAGCCTCGAGCCGAATTACAGGCTTCTGGCCGAGGTGCTGGACAGTCGCAACAGCTTCAGCAACCACGACCTGCACCTTGTCCTTGAGGAGGGAGACGAGCCCAGGGCCGATGCCAGCCTCAACGATGCGCTTCAGGCAGCGGATGCCCTGCTCCTGCAGTACTACGAACAGCCTGATTCCCTTGCCGCCACCTTCGGCCACCCGCTCAGCCGCCAGCAGTGGAGGGACATAGTGCGCATCAAGGACGAATGCGACCATCTGCGCTTCGCCGCACCTTGCCTCTACGAGCCGCTGGCAGCCAAGATATTCCGCTTCATCTCGTCTGAGCTGCGCAACGAGAGCCGCCGCTTCACCTTCATCTGCGGGCACGACACCAACATAGTCTGCATGCTCAATGCCCTGGGCGTAAGGCATTACGAGGCGCCTGAGGCCATAGAGATACATACCCCTATAGGAAGCAAGATAGTGTTCGAGAAGTGGCTTGGGGCCGACGGAAAACGCTACATCGCCCTGAATCACGTCTATCAGAGGGTCGATCAGCTGCGCTATCGCAAACAGCTGACTCTCGACAACCCTCCTATGGTGCTTTCCCTTGCCCTGGAGAGCCTTGAAGCCAATGCCGATGGATTATATCCATACGAGGAGTTCATGGCCCTTCTGGATCGCATATGCGCAAAATAAAGGCGCGCCCGGGCCAGGGAGAACCCCTGGGCGTCCGGACGCTGATCAGAAAGAAAGGATAGTATAGTTGGAAGATAAGGCCATCAACCAATGATGGATGGCTTTTTGTATCGTCTTTTCGCAAGGTCACTGTCCATATTGAGCAGTCCGCACTTGAATTCTGCCGTCATGTTGAACAGGTTTATAAGGTCCCTCAGGGACTGTTCCTCCTCTACCTGCTCGTTCACGAACCACTGGATGCAGTTCTGGGTGGCGAAATCCTCCATCCTGGATGCCAGAGTGGCCAATTCCTGAATTTTTGCGGAGACTTTCTGTTCCTGTGCAAGTGATTCCTTGAGTATTTCGATAGGTGAACTCCAAGAGTTGGGCACGGATAGGATCTGGTCCATCCTTATTTTGCTGTCTCTGGAGATGAGGTAGTTGATCAGGATGTTCGCGTGGTCGAACTCTTCCTGGCTCTGAACATAGTACCAATGAGAGAAGCCTTTCAGCCCTTTCATCTCAAGGTCTATGGACATTGAAAGATAAAGGTATGCAGACCAGAGTTCTGCGTTGACCTGTGCAGTCAGGGCTTCATGAATCTTTTCGTTCAGCATATAGTTTCAGTGTTGTGTCACGCTCGTTACAGCGAAACGGGTTGTGTTCCGGCGGGTGATCCGCTTTCGGAGGCAAAGATTGCATGTGAACTGAGGAATTGTGTAAGCAAAATAGCTCCGGAGTGGACAATTTGTTAGCAATAATGCATATATTTGCTAAAAGTGTATCTGTATGAGCCTGTCGGTATATCTGATAATACTGCCCTGCATCGTTTGCGCGGTATTTTTCCCGATATTTCTTTTGCGTAGGAGCAAGTCTGTCTCCCACAGGCTTGTCGCGCTCATTGCCGCTGTTTCTGCCGTGGCTCTTTTTTCTGATTCATGCATGGTGATTTCGGACCTTCCGGGCAGCATGCTCAGCATCGCCGAGCTGTTGAGGATACTTTCCGTTCCGCTGCTTCTTCCCCTTTTGAACATTTATCTTGTATCGCTATCGGGAGAAATGCACCATCACTACCTCAGGACAGCCATGCTCTGGATGGCCGTACCCCTGGCCCTTTTCGCCAGCACACTTCTGCTCATGGTCCTGGGAATGAAAGACAGCAGGCTTTATGAGATAGTGTGCATCTACATTTTCAAGGGGGTGCTCCTTGTGGAGATTATAACTCTTTCCATATATCTTGTGAGGGAAATGAGACTGTCCGGCTTTGGCGTGGGAAAATATCTGAGATATATCAGAGCTGATGAGGAGGCAACTCCGAAGCAGGTCCAGACAATGAATATAGCCATCATCTTCTGTCTCTGCCTTTTCCGTACCGCCATGGGGCGCGAGTGGGGGATAGAGCACGAGTGGATAAGTGCCCTGCTCTTTCTTTTGATAGCACAGGCTTTCCTCTTCCTTTTCCTCACGGCTCCGCTTTCCAACATGGAGAAGATACACTTCCGCATGAGCTTCACCCCAATGACCCTTGCCAATGCCGAGGAAGAGATTGCAAGCGGCACCGTGCTGGCCAATTACAAGCAGCTGATGGAAAAGGACAGGTTCTACAGGACTCCGGGGATAACCACGGCTATGATAGCTGACAGACTGAAGACCCAGCCGGAGATAGTAGCGGCCATCATCAAGGGCCAGTACAGCACCACATTCTCCTCCCACATAAACAATCTGCGTGTCAATTTTGCCAAGCAGTATATGATGGAACATCCTGGCGCAAAGATGGCCGA
>JAGHUW010000169.1 GCA_018064625.1 Candidatus Cryptobacteroides equifaecalis
CTGCAATACTCCCTTTTGGAGCACTGCGCTTCCAGACGCGAAAGAACTTTTTTCAGCTTGTCGTCCATCAGAATTCGAAACCGAATGAGAGGTTGTACTGCCAGCCGGCGAAGTTGGACCAGTGCACGTTTGCCTTGAGCGGGCCGATGAAAGTATTGTAACCCAGTTCGAGTGCTCCGGCGTAGATTGTAGGCATGAGAGTGGCCAGATAATCCTCCACGCTGCTTCCATCTTTGAGGGCGGCGGCGTGTGCCGAGATAAAGAGGTTCTTCACAGGGTTCACACGCAATTCAAGGTCCATTATGCTCAACAGGTCTTTGGCGGCGTATGCCTCGTTGAGGCCTATGAAAGGCTTCTGCTGCTCGATATACTGCCCCATCTGGGTTCCTCCTGCGAAGTTGCCTCTGGACATGGAGTAGAACTCTGTAGGCTTGCCGTACTGGTCATAGTCCGGGTTGGGGTTGATTCTTGCACACAGATGGATATCCGGGATGAAAGCCACTTTTCTTCCGAGTCTGACCACACCCTTGAAGTCAAAGAAAAGGTTGTGTGTCGGAATGAAGTTCTGTATGCCTGTTTTGGCCAGATCCACCTCGTAGCCTGTGTGCAGGCTGACGCCTCTGGTAGGGTAGTAGCGGTTGTTGAAGGTGTAGTGCGTTGCATCCAGGAAGGCTCCCAGATAGCCTCCGTTCCTTGCGTACTCCGGAAGGTCGAAACTTGAACTTGATGTCTTCAGCAGCCATCCGTCCTTGGTCATGAATCCCTGGAACTGGCCACCCACCTTGATGGAGAAGAACTTGCTGTTTATGTTGCTGAGATATAACCTCTCCTTGTGGGATGCGTAGCCGATGGTCACAAGGTTGGGGATGAACAGTTCTCCCGCATGGTAACCGGTGCAGGCGTCGATGTTGATTGTAGGCAGTTTGGGTGAGTTGTAGATGTATCTCACGTATGCCGACTGGCTTCTTCCTATCCTGAGGTCCACGTTGAGGGCTGAGCCTGAAAGGCTATGGGTGTTGAGTCCGAGGTTGATTGCCATTGCCACGAGGTCCTGGCTGTCTCCGCGGAAGCCCAGTCCGAACTGGTGGATAGGGCCCTTGACACAGTCGAAGCGCAGCCCGAAAGGCTCCCCGGAACCGGTGAGGCTGTATGTAACCCTCTCGAATGCTCCGAGGGCCTGTATCTTGGACATGGCCGTATGGATATCCTGAACAGACATTTTCTTTCCCACCTTCAAGGCTATCCTTCTCATGAGTATCTGGGACTCCTTGTCCGTTAGACCGTGGAATTCTATCCGGTTGATAAGTACCTCTTCCTTGTTGATATCCACAGCCTTGCGTACATCCTTTCTGGCCTGGGACCTGCTGGTCATGTACTGAATTGTGGTCAACTCCCTTTTCTTCTCCAGAGCCGCCTTCTCACCTCTCTCGAACATGATCTTGATGGCATCCTTGTTGAAGCTCAGCATGTTGAACTCTCTCAGATCCGGTTTTATGAAAACGTCGCACAGACCCACGTTCTTGTTGAACGCGTCCGTTCCAAGCATGGTTATGAACTGTGAAAGTATGCCGCCGAGGTTGTTGACCTGGGAATAGCTCGGATCAAGGTCGGAGAGGTCGACGCCGATGATGATGTCGGCTCCCATGGCTCTGGCTATGTCGCAAGGGAAATTGTCTCGTGTCCCTCCGTCCACCAGAACCATGCCTTCCGTGCGCACAGGGTCAAAGAGCCCGGGAATTGACATTGTGGAGCGCATTGCCCCCTGGAGGCTGCCGCTTCCCCAAATCTTCGCCTTGCAGGAAATGACGTCGGACGCCACGCAGTAGAACGGGATGGGCAGATTCTTGAACGCTATGCTGTCCTGATAGCCCACGGTGTAGCTTGCTATGAGGTTGTTCACATTGAATCCATAGACGTAACCCTCCGGCAGCGAGCTTGCCAGGGTGTTCACACCGTATTTGGAGTCATCACCCTGTTTTGCTCCCAGCTGTATTCCTCTGGAGGAGTGGTTGGAAGTGTATTTGTCCTGATCTGCCACCCTCTGGTCAAAGACCTCCTGCTGGTAGTGGAAAGGTATGGAAATCATGTACTTGGACTTGTACATCTTGTTCTCGTAAGGAATGAATCTCGGATGTACCCTGTCTGTGAGCGTGATGCCCCAGTCCTGGCTCAGGAAGATATCCTCCACGTCCTTGCTCCTGTATCCCACGGCTATCATTCCTCCTATCATTCCTCCAATGCTGGTTCCGCAGATCACGTCTACCGGAATGTTCATCTCCTCAAGCACCCTGAGCGCACCCACGTGAGCGGCACCCTTCGCGCCTCCTCCGCTGAGCACCAGGGCCACCGTAGGCCGTTCCTCGGTCTTGCGTATGCTGTCAAGCCTGGCCCTCATGTCACGTATATATATGGAATCAAGGTCAGGGCGGACCGAATCCACGCTCAGCCCGTTAGGGTACTGCTGTGCAAAGGCTGCGATGCCTGCTAGTCCTGCTGCTGCCGAGAGGATAACTTTCCTGCAAGCATTCCGCAGGCTGCCAATATATCCTCTCCTCGAGATGATCTTATCGTACATGTTATTCCATTGTTGTTCAGCCTGTCCCTGAATGCCTCCATCCTTGCGGCAGGGGAGCATCCGTAAGGGAAGTCCGGTATTTTGTGAAAACGTATCAGGTTCACGCGGCACTCAAGGCCTCGGAGCATCCTTATCAGCGCGTCGGCATGACGCAGGTCGTCGTTGAATCCGTCGAACATCGTGTACTCGAAGCTGACGCGGCGCTGTCCGCTGAAGTCGAACCTCTTTATCAGCCGGAGAATCTCTCCCTCGGCGAAAGCCTTCTGCGCCGGCATCATCTGCGCACGCTCGTCCGGGAACGGATTGTGCAGGCTGACGGCCAGATGGCACTTCTGTTCCTGCAAATAATGTTCCAGCGCCGGCATCACGCCTATGGTGCTGACGGTGATGCGCTTAGGGCTCCACGCGAAGCCCCAGTCGGCGGTGAGTACCTCTATGACGCGGCAGAGGGTGCCGTAGTTGTCAAGAGGCTCGCCCATGCCCATGAAGACGGTGTTTGTGAGGGCCGACGCCTCATCTATGCTGAGGAACTGGTTGAGTATGTCTGCGGCGTCGAGGTCGCCGTGCCAGCCCTGGCGTCCGGTCATGCAGAATTTGCAGCCCATCTTGCAGCCTGCCTGCGAGCTTACGCAGAGGGTGCGCCGGTCGTCGTCCGGAATCATCACGGCCTCCACGTAGGAAACGCTCTCCTGAGGCTCACCGCCCTTGAGCGGATGCACGCCGAAGAGGTATTTCCTGGTCCCGTCGGAGGACTCTGCGATGCCCGCCGGGGCCGATGTTCCCAGCTCGTAGCGTTCCTGCAGCCGGGCCTTGGAATCCTTGCTGATGTTGTTCATGCGGTCCCATGAGCCCACGCGCTTCGCGTAAAGCCAGTCCGCCAGCTGCTTGCCCACGAAAGGCTTGAGTCCGCAGCTTACCGCGGCCTCCTGCAGTTCCCTGAGGGTCTTTCCCAATAACTTCTCTTTCACTCTTACAAATTTACAAGTATTTTCGTATATTTGTAGATACATAAACTATAAAAACTTTATTAATTAAACTCTAAAAAGCATTATGGCTAAGGAAACAGTACAGGCCCAGGATGTCAATGCCGCAAAGCTCAAGGCATTGCAGGCCACTATCGACAAGATTGAGAAGGATTATGGAAAGGGAACCATCATGAAGCTCGGGGACGCCCCTGAGTATGACGTGCAGGTCATCCCAAGCGGGTCGGTGGCTCTGGACCACGCCCTGGGAATCGGCGGTTATCCGCGCGGACGCATCATCGAAATCTACGGACCTGAGTCCAGCGGTAAGACAACACTCGCGATCCATGCTATTGCGGAGGCTCAGAAGCAGGGCGGCATAGCTGCCATGATCGACGCCGAGCACGCATTCGACCGCACATACGCACAGGCTCTCGGAGTCAACCTCGACTCCCTTCTGGTATCACAGCCGGATAACGGAGAGCAGGCGCTCGAGATCGCAGACAACCTCATCCGTTCGGGAGCTATCGACATAGTGGTCATAGACTCTGTGGCGGCCCTCACACCAAAGGCGGAGATCGAGGGTGAGATGGGAGACAACAAGGTGGGTCTCCAGGCACGCCTCATGAGCCAGGCTCTGCGCAAGCTCACGGCAAATATCTCAAAGACAAATACATGCTGCATCTTTATCAACCAGTTGCGTGAGAAGATAGGCGTCATGTTCGGCAACCCTGAGACAACCACCGGCGGAAACGCCCTCAAGTTCTACGCTTCTGTCCGTCTGGACGTGCGCCGCACCACCCAGATCAAGGATGGCGAGGAGGCTCTCGGAAACCGCACCAAGGTGAAGGTCGTGAAGAACAAGATGGCACCTCCTTTCAAGAAGGCCGAGTTCGACATCGTTTACGGCGAGGGTATCTCACGTGTGGGTGAGGTCCTCGACCTTGCGGTGGAGCTCAGCGTAGTTGACAAGTCTGGTTCATGGTTCTCATACAACGGAGACAAGCTCGCACAGGGCAGGGAAGCCACAAAGCAGCTGCTCAAGGATAATGTGGAGCTTTGCGACGAGATAGAGGCAAAGGTCCGCGAGGCACTCAAGGAAGTTAAAGACTGATAAATGGGAAAGAAGATCATTCTCACAGGCGACCGTCCTACAGGTCGCCTTCATATAGGGCATTACGTAGGTTCCCTGCGCCGCAGGGTCGAGCTCCAGAACAGCGGTGAGTTCGACAAGATATTCATCATGATTGCCGACGCCCAGGCACTTACAGACAATGCGGACAATCCTGAGAAGGTGCGCCAGAACATAATAGAGGTGGCGCTCGACTATATGAGCGCGGGCCTGGACCCGGAGAAATCCACTCTCTTCATCCAGAGCCAGGTGAGCGAGCTCACAGAGCTCGACTTCTTCTACCAGAATCTTGTTACGGTTCAGCGTCTCCAGCGCAACCCTACGGTGAAGCAGGAGATCAAGCTCCGTGGTTATTCGGACGACACCGAGGGCACGGACAACAAGGCCGGCACCCCTGTGGGATTCTTCTGCTACCCTATAAGCCAGGCTGCGGACATCACGGCCTTCAAGGCAACCACAGTGCCTGTGGGCGAGGACCAGGAGCCTATGATAGAGCAGACCCGAGAGATCGTGCGCAAGTTCAACTCCGTTTACGGGCCGACTCTGGTGGAACCCGAAATCCTCCTTCCGGACAACGCAGCATGCCTGCGCCTCCCTGGAACGGACGGCAAGGCCAAGATGAGCAAGTCCCTCGGCAACTGCATCTATCTGTCAGACTCCGCCGAGGAGGTATGGGCAAAGGTGAAGAGCATGTACACGGACCCTGGCCACCTTCAGGTGAGCGACCCTGGCAAGGTTGAGGGCAATACAGTGTTCACTTACCTCGACGCCTTCTGCAAGCCGGAGCATTTCGAGAAGTTCGCTTCCTGCTTCGTGGGAAAGAAGGTCAGCTTCGAGTTCCACAGCCTTGATGAGGTGAAGGCTCAGTACCGCGCCGGAGGACTCGGGGACATGATGATCAAGAACTTCCTCAATGCCGTTCTGAACGATATCCTCGAGCCTATGAGGACGCGCCGTCACGAGCTCGAGCAGAACATCCCTTATGTATATGAGGTCCTGCGCAAAGGTTCTGAAGTTGCCCGCGCCGCCGCGGCCGAGACTCTGGCCGACGTGAAGCGCGCCATGCGCATCAACTACTTCGACGAGGGTGTCCTTGAAGAACTGATAAAGGAACAGACTGAAAAGTACCAGGGTTAGCCCTGGTATTTTTTACTCAGAGTTCTTCATCAGGGCATACCGTGAGCTGGGTCAGGTCCCTGAGGGGGATGGAGCTGCCGTCGCAGAGTACCATGGTCCCGTTGCCGTGGTCTATGTTGCGTACCCTGCCCTCCAGACTTTCGTAGCTGCCGCCCTTCTTGCGGGTATCCGGGACGAATCTGGTCAGGCTTACCCTCGGGCGCTCGGACAGCCTTTCCTCTATTGTCATCATTGCCTCATTGAGATGGAGCATCTGCATTTCGTCAAGCTCCATCTTTTCCTGCGTGGGCCTTCCTATCTCATGTATCACGGAATCGTATCCTGTGAGGGCTGCGAAAGGGGCGAACTGCGCGGCACGGTCAAGTGCAGACATCCTCGGATGCCTTGACGATACGTGGTGCTCGTGGTCTATTATTCCCAGATACTTTTCAATTCCCATAGTCACTATGCCTTATGTCCGCCCACCTGGGCGTTCCTGTCCTTCTGCGTGGCGCCTTCCTCAAAGTTCATTCCCTTGAGTATGGCGTTCTTGCCGAACTTTTTCTTTATCTCCAGTATGGCCTCCTGGCGCCTGCGCTCTTTTTCCGAGTCCTGCTTCGGTTCTTCGAAAAGACTCAGCTGCACACCGGCGACGGATTCCTCCGGAACGGTGTGGTTGGCGACCACATACATCCTGCGCACAAGAAGATTTTTGTCCACAATCTTTCCGAACAGGGTTGCCGTGGCTGCAACAATTTCATCCGTAGATGAGGTAGGGTTGCTCAGGTTGATGGAGCCGTGAGCAGGTTTTGGCACGGCGCGGCCGTAGTAGTCCTTGACCACGGCCCCGCTGTAGCTGCTTCCTTCATCAAGGCATTCTATGTCGTAGCCAACCGTGAGAACTATCTGGTCACATGCCAGCCTCTTGTCCACCAGGTCGAGCGACAGGCTGTCCGCCATCTCCTTCACAACCGTGAGCGCCTTTGCGGCCACATACGGTCCTGTGAGAACCTGGCCCACGCTGATGCTGCTGGAGGATGGCCTGTAGGCTTTTATGTCCGCTATGGTGCAGGGCTCCCAGCCCCAGGCGTGGTCTATCAGCAGCTCCGCGTTCACCCCGAAGAGCTTGTAGAGCACCTCCTCGTTCCTCTCGGACATCAGGGCTATGTCTCCCATGGTGTACATCCCGTGGGCCTTGAGCCTGGCCTCAAGTCCGCGTCCCAGCCTCCAGAAGTCTGTCAGGGGAGTGTGGTCCCAGTACTTGAGGCGGTAGCTTTCCTCGTTCAGCTCTGCTATGCGCACTCCGTCGGCGTCGGCCGGAGAGTGCTTCGCCTCTATGTCCATGGCGATCTTCGCCAGGTACATGTTCGTGCCTATGCCCGCCGTGGCGGTGATGCCCGTGTTTCTCAGCACGTCCCTTATCATCCTCATGGCCAGTTCGTGCGCGCTGCAGCCGTAGCTGGCCAGGTAGGAGGTCACGTCGATGAATACCTCATCTATGGAATACACGTGGACGTCCTCTGCGGAGACATATTTGAGGTAGGTGGCGTAAACGCGTGCGCTGACCTTCATGTACATCTTCATGCGCGGAGGGGCCACTATGTAGTCAAGGGCCAGTGCCGGGTTGGCCTGGATGCGTGTGTTGCTGTATTCGCCTGTGATAAGCTCCCTGCGGGCATTCCAGCGCCTCTGATTGTTGATCTCCCTCACCTTCTGAACCACCTCGAAGAGCCTCGCTCGGCCCGAAATGCCGTATGATTTGAGTGACGGGGACACTGCCAGGCAGATGGTCTTCTCCGTCCTCGATGCGTCTGCTACGACGAGATTCGTCGTCAGAGGGTCACGCCCCCTGGCAACGCACTCGGCTGAAGCGTAGAATGACTTCAGGTCTATGGCTATGTAGGTCCTGCCGCTGTCCATCTGTCCGGTTTAAGGTGATTGTACCAGCATCACCAGAAAACACGCTATCACGCGTATGTAATCTATGAATGCGATTCTTTGTTGTGTCTGTGCCATTTTGTGTGCATTTTCCCGGCAAAGATAAGATAATTTACAAACTGATTGCCCGGTGATCAGTGAGATTTCAGGAAGTCAATAATTCTGTCCCTGATGATCTCATAGTTCTGATTCAGGGAAAAGTCCCTGTTGCGGTAG
>JAGHUW010000146.1 GCA_018064625.1 Candidatus Cryptobacteroides equifaecalis
CAAACTGATTGCCCGGTGATCAGTGAGATTTCAGGAAGTCAATAATTCTGTCCCTGATGATCTCATAGTTCTGATTCAGGGAAAAGTCCCTGTTGCGGTAGGGGGCATGCCTGTATCCCTCGAGAGTCAGAAGTTCAGCTTCGCGCCCTATTGTCCTGCACCTGTCCATGATGGCCTTGGAGCCGTAAAGATACCCCATCAGACGGCCACCCAGAGGATATCCTTCCTCATATGGAACGGTCTTGTCCCTGTCTCCATGAATGGAAAGAATAGGTGCCTGGCATCCATCCAGACAATCAAGGCTGTCAACCCCTCCCCACATGTTGATGATACCTTTAAGATTGGGAACTCCATCTGCAAGCATAAGGGCGGTTATCGCACCTGAACTTGCTCCGCCAATGAAAACGGAAGTTGTGTCGATTGCATAATCCACGCTGTGCCCGAGGAGGAAGTTCATTGCGTCGGACGCATCTTCAAGGGCGTTCATTCTGGCTTTCTGAACGGAAGAGCGATTAAGGCGGTACCCCATGCGGTAGTTGATGCTGGCACATACATAGCCCTGTCCGGCAATATCCCTGCAGAGATTGGAGACCGGTGGGGAATCCTTGCTGTTTGCATAGTAGGCCCCGCCATGGATAAGCATCACAAGAGGATGTCTCTCCCCGTCCGCAGGTCTGTAGATATCCATCGTCAGCTCCAGTTCACGTTCTGCCCTTGTATGCCTGAACATCCTTATCTGAGCCAGTACATCATTGTCCCGGGCCATGTTCGCGCTCCAATGTCCCGATGCTCTTGCATACGGGATATCACGTATGATCTCGACGTCCCTGCTGCTCATGCAACTCTCATGATATGGGCATATTGAAAGAAGGTATGCCAATGCTGCTGTCAATGCCGGATGTCTCATGGTTTCTGCTCTCCCCGATAATTATTCCTGATACAAAAATAGGAATTCCTTTTGAAGTGAAAATAATTTCGTAGCTTTGAAAGGCGGAATCATCGTGATTGCCGAAATAAGGTATGACAGAAGACAGAAAAAGAATACAATGCTGGCAAAAGGGGAGAGGATAGACCTTCCTGAGGAGCTGATCAGCTTGTCGTATTAGTGTAACTGTGGAATTATCTGTTTATATTTGTAAAAACCACAATTTCTATGTCACGAAAATCCTTGTTTGTATTTATTGTCTTGACAGGATGCTGCATGTCTGCATACGCGGATAACGTAAAAGCCTATCAGGGCAAAATTACCTTGCCCACATACCTGCTGGACCCGGCTGAACAGGCGCCTATATTTGAGCGTGACTGGTCATACCAGAGGGCCAAGCGCAGCGTCTATCCATATCCTCTGAATGACAACATGACCCGTAACAGGGAGGATGTGACATACGATTGCCTCTACATGGAGAATGAATACGTGGAGCTCTGCGTGATTCCGGAAATAGGCGGAAGGCTGATGTATGCGGTGGACAAGACCAATGGCTATGACATCTTTTATCACAATCATGTTGTGAAGCCGGCCAATGTGGGCATGTGCGGAGCCTGGATTTCCGGTGGTGTGGAGTGGAACGTGTTCCACCATCACCGTCAGACATCCCATTATCCATGCGACTGGAGGATAGTGGAGAACGCGGACGGCTCCAAGACCATTTGGCTGGGAGAGACTGAATACAGGCACCGTATGCAGTGGGCAATAGGAATCACCCTGTATCCCGGGAAGAGCTATATGGAGATCAGCGGAAGACTGATCAATGCCACCCAGAACAACAACTCCATGCTTTACTGGTCCAACGTATCCACTCTCGTGGACGAGAACTACCAGATATGTCTGCCTCAAAGCACTGAATTTGTGACCTTCCATTGCAAGAACTGGTTCGCACACTGGCCTGTGACACATGAGCCTTTCAACAATATGGATTTCTACAGCGACGGCATCGATGCTTCCTGGTGGAAAAACCACTACATGAGCAATTCCATGTTCGTCTATGACCAGAAGTGTGATTTCGTGGGAGGATATGACCATGGACGCAATGCCGGTACCATGCTTACAGGCAATCACAACATCATAAAGGGAGGCAAGTTCTGGCTCTGGGGCCCTAACAGCGAGTGGGATACGAAGATCCTTACAGACAACTCGGGACATTACATAGAACTTATGGTCGGAGCCTATTCGGACAACCAGCCGGACTACAACTGGAGTTTCCCTTATGAAACCAAGCAGTTCAGCCAGTACTGGTATGGAATACGCGATATAGAGGGCGTGAAGGCCGGCAACCGCCACTGCGCCATAAATATGGACGTGCGAGAAGGCGGTGAGGTTTTCATGGGAGTCAATGCGACGGAGAGGATGAGCAATCTGCTCGTGCCCCTTCTCAACGGGGAGAATGTCCTGTATTCCGGAAAGATCGTTTCCATAGACCCTGCCAGACCTTGGAAGGGGACAGTCAAGCTGGACCCGGCCCTCAAGGAATCCGATCTGAAGATGGTCCTGAGCGATGCCCAGGGCAGGGAAATGACCTCATATCAGGCCGTGGTAAAGAATTACGACTCACCGCTTCCGGAGATAGTGCAGCGCCCTAAGAAACCTGCGGACATAGAGAACACGGAGGAGTGTTTCCTTGTGGGAATGCGCAACCTTCAGTTCCACAATCCGTTCGTGAATCCTGTGGATTATTTCCTGGAAGTCCTGCGCCGTGACCCGGGTGACACCCGTGCAAATACCCAGATGGGAGTCTATTACAGGCTCAGGGGAGAATACGGTAAGGCTGCGTCGTATCTGCGTGCGGCCATCAGGCGTCAGACAAAGGACTATACCCGTCCTAAGGATGCGGAGGCCATGTACAATCTTGGCCTTGTCCTGAAGGCACAGGGGAAGACGGAGGCAGCAATGGACACGCTGTACCGTGCAACCTGGAACTATACATACAATTCCGCTGCGAATACCCAGCTTGCTCAGATGTACAGCGAGGCGGGGGATTATGAGATGGCTCTCGACCGCCTGGATGAGGCAATTGCCTACAACGGCCGCAACTATCAGGCGATTGCGTTCAAGGGCCTCGTGCTCAAGGCTCTCGGCCGCAAGGCTGAAGCTGCAGACTGCTTCAGGGCAGTGCTTGCCCAGGACCCGGTGAATGCCCTCTGTATCAGGGAGACAAGCTCTCAGGCCGATTTCCGCTTGTTCATGCGCGAGCAGCCGGAGAGCTATCTGGAGCTTGCCATCCTCTACTGGCATGACGGTTTCAAGGATGAGGCTCTCCGCTTGCTCGAAGACATAGATTCGCGCGTGGCCTATCCTACGGTCAAGATGTATCTCGCCTACCTTGGCGGTAAGCCTGAACTGTACGCCGAGGCTTTGGCGCTTCCTATAGGATACTGCGCTCCTTTCCGCCTTGAGACCATGGCTGTCCTCAACGAGGCAAAGAGAGCCTGCCCGGGAAATGCGAGGCCGTATTACTATCTCGGAAACCTGCTCTATAACATACAGCCGGACAATGCCATGGCCGAATGGGAGGAATGCGTGAAGATGAACCCTTCAGACGACCTGGCATGGAGGAACCTGGGCTGGGGCCACTGGCTGCATACCCGCAATTATGCAGAGGCGGAAAAGTGCTACCGCAAGGCCATAGAGCTAAACCCTGCGGCCCTTTATCTCGAGGAGTGCGATCAGGCCATGCAGGCCGGGAAGGCCCGGGTGGAAGACCGCTATGCGCTCCTCAAGGCCCATCATCAGACCGGAGTCAGGAGATATTATCCTCTTGCGCAGGAAGTTGTGCTCGGCACCTTCATGGGGGATTATGAGTACGTGCTTTCACTCCTTGACAATTGCTATTTCCCTACGCGTGAGGGCGTTGCCAACTTCCATGACAACTTTGTTGATGCATGCGTGCTCTATGGCCGCAATAAGTTGGCCTCAGGTGATGTGGATGGGGCTATAGCCCTTTACCAGAAGGCATTCACCTATCCGGAGAACCATCAGGTCTTTCTGGTCGACGAGCGCGCCACCCACGATGCACAGATCAATTATGAACTGGGCCTCGCGTATGAAAGGAAAGGCGACGCCGCAAAGGCAAGGGAGTACTTCAGGAAGGCTGCGGACCAGGACTTCGGCCTCAAGGGCAGCAAGGACTTCCGCTTCTGGAGCGGCCTTGCAATGAGGAAGCTTGGCCGCAGGGCAGAGGCAAGGGCCATCTTCAAGGCCATGGTATCCGAAGGCCAGGCCGGCATCATAACGGAGTATATCAATTTCTATGGGGCCGAAGGCTCCACGGGAGCTACGGTAGAGGGCAAGAATGCCGCCGCATATTATACCCAGGCCCTGGGCCAGCTCGGCCTCGGACACCGCATCAGAGCAAGGCGCCTTTTCAGAAAGGTGCTCGAGATGCAGCCTGACCATCTTTGGGCAAAGGAGCTGAGCCTATGAAAAGAGTACTGAATACCCTTCTGACCCTCTGCTGCCTCGCATCATGCAGCAGGCCGGCACTTGATGTCAGGACCTCCTCCTACGGCGTGCTTTCGAGCGGGGAGGAAGTCACCAGATACACCCTTGTCAACAGTTCCGGCGCATCCGTGACTCTGACCGATTACGGAGCCCGCATCATCAGCATCATGATGCCAGACAGGAACGGTGAGCTGGCAGACGTGGTTGTGGGTCCGGACGATCTGGCTGTGTTCGAGAGCGGGAAGCCGGAAAGGTTCCTGGGATGCGTGATAGGCAGATATGGCAACAGGATCAATCATGCCTCCTTCACCCTGGACGGAGTCAGGTACGAACTTGAAGCCAATGAACTTCTTGACGGGGAACCGGTGCAGTGCCACGGAGCCTCACAGGGCTTCGACCGCTTCATGTGGGGCGGGGAAGTGCTGAGGGAAGAGGGTCGCGTGGGCGTGAGCTTCCACCGCGTGAGTCCGGACGGCGAATCCGGTTTCCCCGGTAATTGCGACTGCCATGTGAGCTATTGGCTCACTGAGGACAATGTGGTGGAGATGGAATACGATGCCACCACGGATGCCCCTACAGTCATCAATATGTCCAATCACACCTTCTTCAACCTGAAGGGCAACGAAGGGGGCTACGTGATGGATCATCTACTCAAGGTCGAGGCCGACAGCTGTATACAGAACAACACGCAGATGTGTCCGGACCTTGTCCTGAATGTGGAAGGCACTCCGTTCGACTTCCGTGAGCCCCGCAGGGTGGATTACCGTATAGACATGCCCTCACGTCAACTCGAGATAATGCATGGCATGTCCGCCTGCTGGTGTGTCCGTTACTATGACGGCACGCTGCGCAAGGCAGCGACCCTGTACGAGAGGAAATCCGGGAGGACCCTGGAGGCCTGGACTACGGAGCCAGCCCTGCTTACATATACGGGCAGGAACTTTGACGGCACCCTTCAGGGCAAGTACGGTCCCGTGGAAAAATTCTCCGGAATGCTCCTGGAGACCATCCATTTTGCCGACAGCCCGAATCAAGCCCGCTTCCCGTCCACTGTCCTCCGTCCCGGCGAGAAGTATCACAGCGTCACCCAATTCCGCTTCGGCGTCAATTGACCACAGAAGGTTCTTCGCCCTCGGGGTCGTTCACCACAAAATCGCCGAAGCCGGCCTTGAACATCAGCCCGTCAATCTCTATCTCGACGCAGTCCTTGTGGACGTGGCGGAGTATCCCCCTGTCGTTGAATCCATTTTTCATTTGCCGTATGCTTCATCCAAAGGTTTCCAGTCGAGTTGCCTTGTGGCGGAGGCAATCTGCGAGCGGCGTCTCAGAACATAGGATGACGGTCTGGCGACGTTGCGCTGGAGCGGATTGGGGAGGCACGCGGCTATCAGCGCGGATTCCTGAAGGCTGAGCTTTGCAGCATTTTTGCCGAAGAATACCTGCGCCGCCGCCTCGGCTCCGTATATGCCGCGCCCTGTCTCTATGACGTTGAGGTAAACCTCGAGTATCCTCTTCTTTCCCCAGATCTTCTCTATCAGGAAGGTGTAGTAGGCTTCGATGCCTTTTCTGAGGAAGCTCCTGTTGCCGAAGGTGAAGACGTTCTTTGCCGTCTGCTGGGAGATGGTGCTGCAGCCGCGGGCCTTTTTGCCCGTCTTTCTGCTTTTGTCCAGTTCCTTCTGCATGTCTTCCCAGGCGAAGCCACTGTGTGTGAAGAATAGATTGTCTTCACTGGTTATCAGCGCTTTAGATAGATTTTTTGAGATTTTTTCCAGGCGCACCCATTTCTTGTGAGTACGGAAGGTGTCGTCGTTCCTGTACTCCACGCTCCGCTTGAGCATAAGTGGCGTGTACCACACAGGCACCCACTTCAGCACCACCACCTGGATTATGGTGAACAGAAAGACGGCAATCACCGCCTTGAATAGGAAGCGGGCTATGCGTTTCATTTCAACCCGGCCCAGCCCCTTATGAGTGCCCCGCCCATGTTGCCGGACCCTATAACTGTGATTTTCATCAATGTATCAGATTATGGAATCTATCCATGCGGCAGCCACAGTTCCTTTCTATGAGAAGGAGTTTCACGGCTGCGTATGGCCTTACGATATCCTCTGCCTCTGCAGGGCTGTATCGTCCTTCGAAATATACAGGCACGAATGCCTCCCAGAACTTCTTTGCAGTTGCGTTGTCCATGTGGAATGCCTCTCTTGTGAAAGCCTCGTCATTGTACAGGCATACGATCGAGAGCATACCCAGGTCGAAAAGGGGATTGCCCACCGCAAATTCTCCAAGGTCGATGAAATAAGGGGTCTGTCCGACCTCCACCACGTTGCCGAAGCTCAGGTCTCCGTGTATTGCGGTGTCTGTGTCAGGCGTTCCTAGTATTACTTCCTCCACTATCTCCTTCTCGCTTTCAGTGAACCAGGCGTTGGAGTCCAGCATCCTGATGTACTGCTCTTTTACATCCGGGAAATCATCCCTGCTGACTTCGGTTGAGTGCAGCTGCCGGCAGAGTTTTGCGAACTTCTCTGCGTAGGCCTGCACGGCAGACGGGTCATTGCCAATGGCACGGGCGTAGGAAACCTTCCCGACGAGCCTTCTGAATCTGATTCCGAGCCTACCATGACCGTCGGTGACCAGAGCTCCGGGCTCCGGCGAAGGGATTCCGGCGTCAAAGACCTTGCGGGCTATGTCCACCTCCTCCTTTATCAGCTCGGGGTTCATGGAAGCATTATAAAGCTTCACCATGAGGTTGTTGTCGGCCTTGTTGTCTAGGCTCTGTCCGTTTGTGCCTTCCCCTGAGAGGATGTAGTCGTCAAGGTTTATGAGTTCTGCATCGTACATGATCTATGCTATCTGAGGTTTGCCAGGGCGTCCGTGATTCTCCGGGCGGTCCTTGTGCCTTATCTCCATCTTGCCTGCCTGCAGTTCCTCCCAGGCCTGGCGGCTGCGGAAGATGTCTATCGCTGCGAAGATGGCTGCGCGCATCGAGCGAGGGTCTGCCTCGTCCCTTCCGGCCTTCTCGAAGGCGGTGCCGTGGTCAGGAGAGGTCCTGATGACAGGAAGTCCTGCGGTGAAGTTCACGCCGTCCTCGAAGGACAGTGCCTTGAAAGGAGCCAGTCCCTGGTCATGGTACATGGCAAGGGTGGCGTCAAAGTTCTCGTAATGACCCAGGCCGAAGAAGCCGTCCGGCGAGAACGGGCCGAAGGCGAGTATGCCCTCGTCTGTAGCCTTCTTGATGGCCGGGATGATGATGTCCTGCTCCTCCTTTCCCAGGAGGCCGCCGTCGCCGCTGTGCGGGTTAAGGCTGAGGACAGCGATCCTCGGCTGGTCTACGCGGAAGTCCTTCTTGAGGGACTCCGTCATGAGGCGCAGCTTGCTGAGTATCTTCTCCTCGTTGATGGAACTGCACACGTCCTTGAGGGGGATGTGGCCTGTCACAACGCCTATCTTGAGCCTGTGGCTGATCATCAGCATGGTCACGTCCTTTACGCCGAAGGCGTTCTGGATGAACTCGGTATGGCCCGGGAAGCCGAAGCCCTCGTTGGACATGGCCTTCTTGTTGATAGGGCCGGTCACAAGCACGTCTATGAGACCTTCCTTGAGGTCCTTGACCGCTGCATCCAGGGCTGTGATAGCCCCTTTGGCAGACTCCGTCGTGGCCTCTCCCGGCTCTGCGTAAGTGCTCTCCGGCAGGCAGTTGACTATGTTTATGCGCTTGAAATGAGCCTCGCCGGCAGATTTGATTGCGTTTGTGTCCAGCTGCTCCACCTCAGGCATGGTCTTTCTGTAGAATCCGAAGAGCTTGGATGATCCGTAGATCACCGGAATGAACTGCTCGAGAATGCGCGGGTCGGCGAGGGCCTTGATTATGACCTCGTAACCGATACCATTGGAATCACCTTGTGTGATGCCTACGACTATCTTATTGTTTATCATGATTTAAAGTAATTTCGTTTCGTTGTCTGCAATATAGCCCGTATCTTCGGGAAGACCGGGGGAGGAGTAGGCCGCCACGGCCAGCCTGTCGCACCTTTCGTTCTCTGGATGCCCGGCATGGCCCTTTATCCAGTGCCAGTTCAGCTGCCTTCCGGCGCTTGCGGCATCCAACTGAGCCCAGAGGTCCTGGTTCTTCTTCCTCTTCCAGTTCTCGGTGACTGTCTTTACCACATAGGTGGAGTCGCTGTAGATCTCCACTGGTACATCCTTCCACCTGATGGCCTCCAGCCCCTTTATGACGGCAAGGAGCTCCATGCGGTTGTTTGTGGTGCGGGCAAAGCCTCCGCTGATTTCCTTGCGGAGGGAAGCGCATTTGAGGACGGCCGCGTAGCCTCCCGGACCGGGATTACCGCTTGCAGCCCCATCTGTGTAAAGATATATCGTTTCCCTCTTCATTATTAAGACAAAAATAATTAAATTTGCGCTAATTTAGAAATTCTTATGAAAAAGTTGCTCCTCGCTTTCCTGGTGCTTGTCATCATGCAGCCGGTGAATGCGCAGAAGATTTACCAAAGAGACAGTTCGGGCTGCGCGTTCAACGCGAAGCAGCTTATTGCGCCTGCGACGCTGATGACTGCCGGCCTGTCGATCCACTTTGCTGCACATGACAGCTGGGACGCCTCAGTGCAGCGTTTCTTCGCCCAGAACGGGAAAGGAAACGAAGTGGTCCCTTTCGACGACTGGCTCCAATATGCTCCCGTAGTCATGGACCTTGGCCTTGGTCTCCTCGGCGCAAAGGCCGAAAATCCCTTTCTCGACAGACTCATCGAAGGCACTCTGGCCTACGCATCCCTGGGAATAATCAACGGTTCCGCAAAATACCTCTTCCATACCCTCCGCCCGAACGGCAACGACTACCGCTCGTTCCCTTCCGGTCACACCGCTTTCGTCTTCACCGGCGCGGAGCTGGTGCGCCTGGAATATGGCTGGGGATGGGGACTCGCCGCCTACGGCATGGCCGGCACCGTAGCCTATATGAGACTCTATCGCAACTGGCACTGGTTAAGCGACGTGATAATGGCGGCCGGAGTCGGGATACTCTGTGCCGACATAGGCCGATGGCTGCTTGACCCGACCAGGAATCTGCTCGGGCTGAACAAGGTCAGATGGAATCTGAGCGTTGCCCCAACCATCGATCCTCTGTCCGGAACGCTGTGCACGCAATTCGCCTTGAATTTTTAACCTAATAACATATAAAGAAATGAATTTGGACAAATTCCTCCAATTGTTTGTAGTGAAGGAGAAAAGGTTTTTCCCTTTGTTCCTCAAGTCTGCAGAGAACATCAAAAAAGCCGCTGAGCTTCTTGTAAAACAGACCAAGACCGAAGATCCGGACGAGAGAAGGATAATCGCTCACAGGATCAAGGAGTGTGAAACCGAGGGTGACCGCATCACAGACAAGATTGTGGACGAGATCCTCGACGCCTTCGTCACACCTTTCGACAGGGATGACATCCACCAGCTCGCAGAGGGTCTTGACTCCATCCTCGATTCCATCCGCGACTCTTCCAAGAAGATCGCAATCTATCAGCCTAAGGAATGCACACCAAAGCTCATAGAGATCGCAGAGTATATCTACAGAATCTCTGAGATACTCGTGGACATCACCTCTCACTTTGAGACCGTGCGTGACGAGGCCAAGGTTCTCGATGATCTCTGTGACAAGGTAAAGGATATCGAGCACATCGTGGATGACGTATATGAGCAGTACATGAGCAACCTCTTCGCAACGGAGACAGATGCAATCGAGCTCGTGAAGAAGAAGAACATCGTCCAGGCTCTCGAGGATACCACAGACGTGGCCAAGTCTCTTTCCAACACCATCCGCAGCGTGGTGGTCAAAATGGGCTAACCGATGGTAACCATTGTACTTATCACTGCGCTCATTGCGCTGATCTTCAACTTTACCAACGGTATGAACGATGCTGCGAACTGCATCGCCTCTGCCGTTGCGACCAAGGCCCTCAGCCCGAAGATGGCGGTTGCCTGGGCTGCCTTCTGGCAGTTCTCCGCCCTTTTCGTCTTCGACATGACTGTGGCCAAGACCATGGGAAAGGGTATAGTCGATGAGAACTGCATCGATGTATATGTGATCCTTGCCGCCCTTCTGGGTTCCGTGCTCTGGATTTTCATCTGCACCAAGTTCGGACTCCCTATTTCCGCTTCCCATGCGCTGATCGGCGGCCTCATCGGCCCTGTATGGTTCATCTACGGTTCACAGTTCCTCATCAAGAGCGGTATCTTCATGATCCTTGCCTTCATCGTGATTTCTCCGCTCCTGGGTATGATAATGGGCTTCTTCCTCAACTGCCTCTTCATGCTTATATGCAAGAACATGAGGCCGAGAAAGGTGGACAAGGTATTCAAGAGGATGCAGCTGGCATCCACTGCAGCGTTCTCCCTGGGTTTCGGTGGAAATGACGGTCAGAAGACCATGGGTGTGATCGCCGTGCTCTTCGCATCAGCCTTCGCCTCCCAGCCGGACAGCCCTGTCATCCGTTTCCTCTATGGCAACGGAGCAATGGCATCGGACGCGGATTTCTTCATTCCTCTCTGGCTTAAGATTGCCTGCTACGGACTCATCTGCCTTGGTACAATCACAGGAGGATGGAAGGTGATACGTACTCTGAGCGACGGTCTCAGCAAGCTTTATCCTGTTCAGGGTTTCTGCGCAGAGGCTTCCGGAGCCATCACCCTCATCATCTCAGCCGTATTCGGTATTCCTGTAAGTACCACGCATACCATCACCGGTTCCATCATCGGAACAGGTCTGACACGTGGTGTTAAGAGAGTCAAGTGGCTTACCGCCAAGAATATAGTATGGGCATGGGTGCTCACGATACCTTGCGTCATCGTGGTTTCCGGCCTCATCTACATGGCTATGGTCAATTGGTTTGGAGTTCCTGTAAAGACTCTTTAAGCAATTTAATCCTGTCACTTTCAGATTTTACGGTCTCGATCGGTACCCCTATCGAGACCGTTTTGTATCCCTTCCCTTTGAAGGACACCGCTGCAGGTCTGTTTGTGAGAGGGTATATGAGCATGACAGAGGCCTTGCGCGAGGCTGGCTCCAGCGCGTCCGGAGACTCCACGCAATAGCATTCGGAATTGGGCCTGCTGTAAAATTCCATGTCGCCCATGATCCCGGCGGCAGTCCCTGGCCCTGGCGGGCAGCTGTAACCCAGAAGGCTTTCCGTGAAGCCGCTGCCTCTCTCATCCGAGCCGATATTGGCTCCGCTCACAAGCAGATTCCCGCCTTTGCCGCACCATTCCTTCAGGGCTGACTTGAGTTCCTCCGGGAAGACGCTGTAGCGCGCAGGCATGGCGCCGCTGCCAACGATGCTGGTGCGCTGCTTGCCGCAGATTATGTCTGCCGTGCTGCAGTTCCAGCCGCGTCTCTCGCAGAATGCCTCCCTTGAGACTGAGCAGAAAGAATGGCCAAGGGCCATGAGAGCCTTGCCATGCACGTAGGGGAAGTCGAAGGTGTTTCCGGCGACTATCCCTCCGGCCTTGTCCGTAAGGCTGGCTCC
>JAGHUW010000163.1 GCA_018064625.1 Candidatus Cryptobacteroides equifaecalis
CTCCCGCCTTGCCGCTCACATTGGGAAGAAGGGCCTTGCGCGAAGGCTTGCATGATACAAAAGCGCACAATACTGCGAAAATGCAAAATATCTTTCTCATAATCAACTATTTTAATAATCTGCCAATATCATTTCCGAATGCCAGCATCATCAGTGCCAGCAGTATGACCATTCCCATTATCTGCATCACAGCCAGGAACTTGTCTGAAGGCTTGCGCCCGGTTATCATCTCATAGATCGTGAATACCATGTGCCCTCCGTCAAGAGCCGGGATAGGAAGCATGTTCATCACCGCGAGCATAATCGAGAGCAAGGCAAGTATCTGAAGGAACTGATACCAGTTCCAGCTTGAAGGGAATACCTGTCCCATGGCTATGAAGCTGCCAACGGACTTGTACGCACCCGTGGACGGGGTTGCCAGAAGCTTCAGGTCCTGAAGATAGCCTCCTATCGTACGCCCGGTGAGCTCCACACCTGCCGGGACAGCCTCCAGCAGGGTATATTCCTTCACCTCCGGCCTAGGCATCTGCAGCAGCACGCCAATGTGCCCTGCGGTATCAACCTGCACATTCATGCAGAGGGTATCAGCCCCGCGCAGGACCGTAGCCTCCACCTGTCCGCCCCTGTGACCGTACAGCAGTTCCCTTGAATCCTGTACAAACTCCACGCTCTCCCCATCAAAAGCTATCACGGCATCACCCCTCTGCAGTCCGCAGGAAGCGTTGGCTCCTCCGGCAACAAGGGAATCGACCACGAACGGGATTGCCATGTCGAACATCAGAGGAGAATTGATAACCTCCGGAAGAAGGGAATGGTCGATGTAAAGGGAAAGGGTATCATCGCCGCGAAGGATGATGGCATTGTGCACATCCCTGCGGGCAAGGTCGGCCTGAAGCATAAAGAAATCCTCTGGTTCATAGTCGTCGAAGCGCAGGATCCTGTCTCCGTTGCGGAAACCCATCTCATATGCCAGGTCATTCACATAGATGCGGGCACCGTCGTTGCTGAAGTAGCTCTTTCCCCACCCGGCCATTATTCCTATGTACACCAGAACCGCAAAGATGAAATTGTTGAGCACGCCGCCAGCCATGACAAGAAACCTCTGCCATGCCGGATGCGTGCGGAACTCCCACGGCTGTGGATCACGCTTCATCTGCTCCATGTCCATTGACTCATCCACCATGCCGGCTATCTTGCAATAGCCTCCGAGCGGAACCCAACCTATGCCGAATTCGGTCTCCCCCTTGCGGAAACGAAGCAGGGCTTTCCCTCCGGCATCGAAGAAAAGATAGAATTTCTCTACACGTATCCCGAAAATCTTTGCCCACAAGAAGTGGCCAAGTTCGTGAATAAAAATAAGAATCGAGAGTGCAAGTACAACCTGCAGGGCCTTAATCAATATAACCATTTGCTATGGCAGCTATTTCGTTGTTTGTTTCAAAAATATCTTCCAAAGATGGCTGTGCTGCAAAATTCAGGCCTGCAAGGCACTTTTCGTTGATTCTTGAAATATCATAGAAGGAAATTCTGTCTTTCAGATAGGCTGCAACCGCAACCTCGTTGGCTGCGTTCAGCGCGCAAGGGGCATTGCCTCCCCTTTCTATGGCCTCGTACGCCAGGCGCAGATTAGGGAATCGGTCCAGGTCCGGGTCCTGGAAGCTGAGCGAGCCGAGGGCCGCAAAATCCAGCTTCCTGTTTCCCACGGTGATCCTCTGAGGGAAGGACAGTGCAAAACCTATAGGCTCCCTCATGTCCGGGCAGCCAAGCTGGGCTATGACGGCACCGTCCACAAACTCAACCATGGAATGCACCACGGATTCCGGGTGCACCACCACGTGTATGTCAGAAGGCTTCACGTCGAAGAGCCACTTTGCCTCGATTACCTCGAAGCCCTTGTTCATCATCGTGGCCGAGTCTATCGTAACCTTGGAGCCCATGTCCCAGTTAGGGTGCTTGAGGGCGTCGGCCGCCTTTGCGGTGGCAATCCTGTCACGCTCCCAGGTACGGAACGGCCCTCCGGAAGCGGTGAGGTGTATCCTCGTCAGCTCGTTGCCCTGTGCCGCCAGAAGGCACTGGAAGATGGCCGAATGCTCGCTGTCCACCGGAAGGATGACGGCGTTGTGCTCCCTCATGGTCCTGGTGACAAGCTCACCGGCGGCTACAAGAGTCTCCTTGTTGGCCAGTGCCACTATCTTGCCTGCCTCAAGGGCGGCAAGAGTGGGACGCAGGCCGCTGAAACCCACCATTGCGCCCACCACGATATCCACCTGCTCCCCCTTGACAAGCTGGCAGAGACTGTCAACCCCGGCCCAGACCTTGCAGTCCGTGTCTGACAGGCGGGCGGAGACGGCATCGTACGCCGACTCGTCGCAGATCACGACGTTCGCCGCATTAAATTCCCTTGCCTGGCTGACCAGAAGGTCGACGCTCCTGCGGGCCGATATGAGTTCGACCTCGAAGAGGTCCGGATGCTGGCGTATGACATCGAGGGTCTGGGTACCTATGGAACCCGTCGACCCGAGTATGGCTATTCTTCTTTTCACTAGAAATTGATGTACTTATGTGGATCCATGGCCTCGCCCTTGCACCACAGCGCGAAATGGAGGGTTTCCTCCCCCACCTGACTGCCTGTATTGCCCACAAGGGCCACAGGGGTTCCGGCCTTGACTTTGTCCCCCATGCTGCAGAGAAGCTTTTCACAGTGTTCGTAAATCGAGATCACGTCGCTCGGATGCTGGATGATGAGGACATTGCCCAGATCATCGTCCCAGCCGGCAAAGACAACGGTACCCTGGAAGATGGAACTGATCACGGAACCCTTCGGCGCCCTGATGTCCACCGCCTGGTGCATGACCATGTCGTAATCCTTGACTATCACGCCCTTGAGGGGAGTGAAGAAATGCATTCCCTCGATAGGAAGATTCCTCTGCGGGCTTCCCAGCTGGAACTGGTCGGCATTATGTACCTTCTCCCTGAGGGTGGAATCCTGGGTGCGGAGGTAGTCCTCCGGCTTGTCTGCAAGAAGATTGAGAGGGTCCGTGCGTATGATGCTGTCCCTTCTTATGACCTTGTTGCCGGAAAGGACACGGCTCAGATTCTCCGCATACAACTCCCACCTTGTGATGGAACTTTCAAGCGAGTCTATCTTGAGGGCATTCTCGAGAGCCACCTTCTTGGAATGTGCGTCCGGATATCCCGGGATGGTGGTGCGCAGAGGGGTGAAGGCTATGAGAGAATAAATGAGAATGACGGCCACAATGATTATGGCTACCAGCCTCACCACAAGGGTCAGGCGTGAGAACCTCATGGTCTGCAGGTTCTTATGGGTCTCATCATCAATGAGAACAAGGCGGAATTTCCTTGCGGAACGTATATCATTATTTTGTCTTCCCATTGCTTTTCACTAAATTTGCAGTTTATGGACAGGACTCTGGGAATAGATTACGGAAGTGCAAGAGTGGGTGTTGCGGTCAGCGACCCGCTCGGGATCTTCGCGTCTCCCCTGGAGACCGTTCCTACTGCAAATATAATAGATTATCTCCAAAAATACGCTGCTTCTGAGAGCATTGGACGTTTCGTGGTGGGTTATCCGCTGAACATGAACGGAGCACCTGCTCAGGCCGCTCCGGACGTGGACCGATTTTTGAAAAAACTGCAGAAAGCTTTTCCTGACACGCCTATCGCACTTGAGGACGAAAGGTTCACCTCCGTGCTCGCCCACAGGGCCATGATAGACGGGGGGATGAAGAAAAGTGCAAGGATGGACAAGATGTCAGTGGACAAGATAAGCGCAGCTATCATACTGCAGAGTTACCTGGATAAGAAGAAATAATTATTATGATAAGACCGATATACCTATATGGCTCGGAAGTCCTTCGCGCAAAGGCCGAGCCGGCTGACCTGGCCAACAAGGAGGAGTTGAAGGAACTGGTGAATGACCTTTGGGAGACCCTCGCCAAATCAGAGGGCTGCGGGCTCGCAGCACCGCAGATAGGCGTAAGCAAGCGCGTATTCGTGGTTGACGGCACCGTGATGGAGGATGTATATCCTTATCTCAAGGACTTCAAGAGGGTGTTCATCAACCCTGTGGTACTCGAAGAGAGTTCCGTGAAATGCGAATTCAACGAGGGCTGCCTCAGCGTTCCCGGAGTCTATGCAGACGTGGCAAGGCCGGAATCCATCAAGATGGAATACTATGACGAGAACCTCGAGAAGAAGGTGGAGATATTCGACAAGTTCGCCTGCCGCATGATACAGCACGAGTTCTCGCATCTGGACGGCACGCTCTTCACTGACCTCGTGGCTCCGATCAGAAAGAAGATCATAGCAAAGAAGCTCCTGCGCATCAGCCAGGGCAAGGTGGGCACAGCTTACAATTCCAAGATAAAATAGCAGCCATGGGAGCATTTCACGCATACGACATCCGCGGCATATGGAACGTGGATTTCAATGCCGACACCGCCTATAAGGTAGGATATTTCATCCCCGGGCTCCTGGGCGCGGACAAGGTGCTCATAGGACGCGACTGCAGGACCTCGTCGGCCGAAATCCGCGACGCCCTTGCAAAAGGCATCTGCGACGCCGGGGCCGACGTGTACGACCTCGGCCTCAGCAGCACCCCGCTTGTCTACTTCGGCACCGCACACTACGGCTTCAAGGCCTCCGTGCAGATAACGGCATCCCATAACCCTGCGGAGTACAACGGAATGAAGGTAAGCCGCGAGAACGCCCTCCCCGTAGGCCTGGACACAGGTCTGGGACAGATAAAGGAGTGGATCGAGAGCGGACGCCCTACGCCCGTGAGCGAAAAGCCGGGCGTGCTGCGCTTTCTCGACGCCCGCAAGGACTACCTTGAGTTCCTGAGCCGGTACAAGGGGGACTACTCCGGGCTGAAGCTCGCCTTCGACCTCTCGAACGGCATGGCCAACCTCTTTGCCAAGGAAATCTACGGCGAGGGGCCGGCCTACATCTTCGACACACTTGACGGAAGCTTTCCCAACCATGACCCGAATCCACTCGTCCCGAAGAACGTGAAGCCTTTGAGAAAGCTGGTGAAAGAGACCGGGGCCGACGTGGGAGTCATCTACGACGGGGACGCAGACCGCGTGATGTTCGTAGACGACAAGGCTCGCTTTGTGGCACCGGACCTCATCATTGCGCTCATGGCCAGATACTTTGTGGAAGAGCGCGGTGAGAAGAACCCCCGCGTGCTTCAGGAAATACGCAGTTCCAAGTCAGTGGGAGAGTACCTGCAGCAGTACGGAGCCGAGCTTCACACCTGGAGGGTTGGCAGGGCATTCGCCGCACCGAAACTCCGCGAGATAGACGGTCTCTGGGGAGGTGAGCTCGCAGGACATTATTATTTCAAGGACTTCTTCTACTCAGACAGCGGAATGCTGGCATCTGAGATAGTGCTCAGGATAGTGGCCGGGCTCAAGAAGGAGGGAAAGACGCTCAGTTCCGTCATTGACGGCATGAGCCACTACGTGAATTCCGGAGAGATCAACTTCAGGGTGGAGGACAAGGCCGGTGCAATGGAATGCATCAAGGACTATTTCTCTCAGCATTTTGAGCCGGAAAGGGTCATGGATTTCGATGGGTACCGTCTGGAATTCAGGGACTGGTGGTTCAACATACGTCCTTCCAATACCGAGCCTTACCTGCGCTTCATCTGCGAGGCCAGGGACAAGGGCCTTATGGAAAGGATGATTGCCATTACCGAGACCATGCTGGGATCTTTGTTTGACGCAAAAAGAGAACGATGAAAAAGATTTTTTTACTGATATCCATACTGCTGCCTCTGGCAGCTCATGCGCAGAGTGAGGAATTGAAATTCCCGGACGGAAAGGGTGTGGGAATTGACACCCTCGACATAGGGGACGCACGCCTGAAGATAGTGCTCAAGGATGACCATACATGGCATTACATAAAGGACCTGTCCGTAGTGGCGCAGGACTCCACCTTCACATCCCACTGGACAGAGGAAAAGATCAACGCATACAGTGACGTTGCCCTAACCTCCCTGCCATACAGGGTAAGCATAGCACTCGTGGACTCTGTAAGCAAATGGACCTGTCCTTACAAGGCAAAGGTCTTCTCCAAGTTCGGATACAGGCACGGACGCCGCCATCAGGGCGTGGATCTGCCTTATCCTACGGGCACCCCCGTTGCGGCGGCCTTTGACGGAAAGGTACGTGTATCCACATATACCAAGGGATACGGAAACCTCGTCATCATACGCCACGAGAATGGGCTTGAGACCTATTACGGCCACCTGTCCAAGCGCAACGTGGAACCGGGTGACTGGGTTCACTCTGGAGATATAATAGGTCTGGGAGGTTCCACAGGCCGTTCCACCGGCCCCCACCTCCACTTCGAGACCCGCTACAGGGGCTTCGCCTTCGACCCTCAGTGGATAGCTGATTACGAGACCGGAGAGCTCCACTCCCCTGTCTTCGTCCTCAAGAGAATATACCTCGACCCATCATCGCATTATGTTCCTCAGTCCCTCGACGAGGAGGATGACGTATTCGGAACAGATGAGCAGATAGCAGCCGAGGAGGCACGCATCATTGCAGAGAGGAACGCCATGCGCTGGCATACCGTACGCAAGGGCGAGACCATTTCCTCAATCGCCATCAAGGAAGGCGTAAGCCAGGCCAAGATAAAGAAACTCAACCCCAACCTGAATCCTAACAGGATCAGTATAGGCCAGAAGATAAGAGTGAACTAATGAATATGATGAAAAGTATAAAATTACTTATTCTGCTTGTTTCCGCCATGTTCATCACAGGATCATGCAGCTTCCCGGAGGCGGAAGAAACATACTGGTTTCAGATAGATTGCGGAGTCCTGAATGAGAACGGAAGCGACTTCTCTGAACTTCAACAGATATACGACAAGCAATACAAAGGGAATATGTTCATCGCCCAGACAGCTGCGCTGTCGCAATGGAATGACATGATTGCCAAAATGGACAAAGCATCATACAATGCTGTGGGAAGTGACTGTTTCACAGTTGTACTTACCAACTGGAAATCCAAAGGGAGCAGCGCCACCGTGGAGAAGACTATAGCGGAAAAGAAATACGGTCTATCGGAATAATAAGGTTAGTTATAATATTTTATGAAAAGGATTGTTCTATTTGCATTGGGTGCGATGATGGCATTCGGTGCCGATGCACAGGAAAAGACAAACAAGTTCAACTGGTACGGATTCATCCGCAACTACGCAGCCCTCGACACAAGGGAAAGCGTTGCGGGCACGGAGGACTTTTTCCTCTATGTACCGAAAGATGTGAACATGAGCGGGGAAACCGACCTGAACCAGGTCACCAGCTTCCGCTACGCAGCCCTCACCTCACGCCTCGGAGTGAACGTGACGGGATATGAGTTCGGCGGATGGAAGTTCGGCGGAAAGATAGAGGCTGACTTCTACGCAGGACTGAACGGGTCTACGGGTGTTGCAACACTCCGCCTCCGCCAGGCCTTCGCCACAATGGAGAAGGGTGCCGTATCAATGAAATTCGGCCAGGCTTGGCATCCTATGGCTGCGGATATCTCCGATGTGATTTCCCTCAACGCCGGAGCCCCTTTCGGCCCGTTCAGCCGCACACCTCAGGCAACCTTCGACTTCGCCCTCGGCAGTGGATTCTCCCTCACCGCATCGGCACTCTGGCAGATGCAGTACGTCTCGGCAGGTCCCAAGGGAGCATCGGCCGACTATATCAAATACGGCTGCGTTCCGGAGTTCTACCTCGGAGCCAACTACAAGGATCAGAATTTCCTTGCACGCGTTGGTCTTGACGTGACCACCATCTCCCCAAGCCGCGTGGGCAACAAAAAGGATATGCTCACAACCCTGTCCCCATTCGTGTACGCACAGTACAAGAAGGGCATGTTCACCTTCAAGGGAAAGACCATACTTGCACAGGCCGGTGAACACATGAACCTGAATGGAGGTTACGCCCTGACAGACATAAAGTCAGACGGAAGCAAGGTCTATACCCCGACCAGAAACTCCTCAAGCTGGGTATGCTTCAGCTACGGAAAGAAGTGGCAGGGAATCTTCTTCGCCGGCTATGTTCAGAACTTCGGCACCAAGGAGAAGGTATATAACGCAGACGTGGAGAACATCTACTTCAGCAAGAACAGTTTCTCCAACATGAACTCGATGTGGCGTGTAAGCCCTACCGTTGCCTACAACCTCGGCAAGATGACCTTCGCCCTGGAATATGAGATGACAGGCATACGCTACGGCGAATGGGGTCAGGAGGACTTCTACGCCCTTGCAACCAAGAACCTGCACAACGTCACCAACCACCGCGTACAGCTGATGATCAAGTACACATTCTGATAAGGACATATAATTGAAAAAAGGCGGCCGATAATCATTTATCAGCCGCCTTTTCTATTGTTTCAAGTTAATGATCAGAATCCTACGAAGATCAGAACTCCGTATCCGAGGATGAGTCCCACGATACCCATGATGATACCCATCTTGGCCATATCCTTGGTCTCAACGAGACCGGTAGAGGATGCGATGGCATTAGGAGGTGTACTGATAGGGAGAATCATGGCAACTGAGGTTGAGATTGCGAGACCGATCAGGAGGGCAGGAGTACCGCCGAATGCTGAAAGGTCGATTGCTGTAGCAACTGTTGCAAGGATAGGGAGGAGAAGGTTCGCTGCGGATGTGTGTGAAAGGAAGTTTGCGATTGCATAACCAACCACACCGGATACGATGAGCACTGCAAGAGGAGACATTGTGCTGAATGGAATAGCGTCAACGAGGGTCTTTGCAAGACCTGTCTTCATGAGGGCTGTACCGAGTGCAAGACCACCGGCAACCATCCAGAGAACGTCCCAGTTGATCTCCTCGAAGTCCTTCTTGGAGAACACTCCGGTGGCCACGAACACTGCGAAAGGAATGAGTGCGACCTCGTATGAGTTGAGGTTTGTGATGTTCTCAGGAATGAGCCAGAGCACGATTGTCACGATGAATGTGGCTGCAACTGTCCAGAAATGGAAGTCCTTCTTGCGGTCTGCATTGATCTCGAGCTTGATCTCCTTTGCCTTGAACGGGAAGAAGAAAAGCAGGCAGGCCCATGCAATGAGAAGCATAACGAGAACAAAAGGCACCATGCGGAGGCACCATGCGCCAAAGCTCACATCTACACCAAGGGTATCCTTGAGATAGCCGAGGGCGATAACGTTTGGAGGGGTGCCGATAGGGGTTCCGATACCACCGATGTTTGCACCGATAGGAATTGCAAGTGCAAGACCGATGCGGCCCTTTCCGTCTGCAGGAAGGTTCTTGAGCACCGGAGCGAGGAATGCAAGCATCATGGCTGCGGTCGCAGTGTTGCTCATGAACATGGAGAATACCGCAACAACAACCAGAATACCAAAAAGGACACGCTTAGGTTTTGTTCCGAACGGAGCGAGGAGTGCCTTTGCCAGAACCACGTCAAGACCTACCTTTGTAGCTGCAATTGCAAGTACGAATCCGCCCATGAAGAGCATGATGGTAGGGCTTGCGAACTGAGCCATAAAGTCTTTGTAGTTCACAACGGTTCCAAGATTCTCAACACCTTCGCCAACCAGGAAGCTGAATGCTCCGTTGGAGACTGTGAAGATGAGGAGGACCATAGTGAGGATAGAGGTTGCCCATGCCGGAACGGCCTCCAGAATCCACATGCCGGCTGCAAATACGAACAGTGCGATAGTGCGCTGCTGTACAAGAGTAAGGCCTTCAAGACCGAACCACTCTGTAGGCATCACGAAAAGTATGATGGATACAAGCAGAAGCAGCGGCAGAAGGACGCAATACTTGATTGAAAATTTAGCGTTTGCCATTGTCTTATTTTTGTTTGTAATCGTTTCTGTTTATAACGGGGCGCAAATTTAGTGATTATATTTAATATTAGGAAGAATCATGCCTTCATCTTGTCTATCATAGCCTTGGCACGGCGTATTCTTGTACGGACGGTATTCATCTCCATATCAAGTTCATCCGCTATCTCCTTGTACTGCAGGCCGTCTATCAGACGCATGCGGGCAATCTCCCTGTAAAGTTCAGGAAGCCCGTCTATATAGCGCTGCAGACTCTCCTCGTCCTCATCCTTGATGATGGACTCGAGAGGAGTATCTATATCATCGCTGAAATCTGATTCCAGTGCCACGTAACGCTTGTTAGCCCTGGTCTCAGCATCGATGATGTCGAGAGCCGTGTTATGTGCTATGGTCCTGAGCCAGGTCAGGAACTGGCTCTTTGAAGGATCATAGGAGGCTATCTGCCTGAAAGCCTTTTCAAAGCTCTTCGAGCAGATATCATCCACATAGAAATCGTCCATAACCTTCATCGTACCTTTTATATAGGCACGAAGAGATTCAATATATGTATCCCAGAGTTCTGTGAACGCCATGCCATTGCCTTCCATCGCAAGGCTGATCAGTTCATCAGTGGGCCTCAAGCCATGTTTTGCCATAACTGCACTCTACTGTTAGTGGAACTGAAAGTTTCATCACGCCCTCCATCTCTCCCACAAGTATGTCCCTGACACGCTCTATCTCCTCCTGAGGGACCTCAAGCAGGAGTTCGTCGTGTATCTGCAGGACCATGCGGGACTGCAGTCCCTCCTCACGGAGCCTGCGGTCCACTGCTATCATCGCCAGTTTTATTATATCCGCCGAGCTGCCTTGGATAGGGGCATTGACTGCGTTCCTCTCCGCAAGCGCCCTCAGATTCGCGTTATGGGAATTCAGGTCCGGCAGATAGCGGCGGCGGCCGAAAAGCGTGCTGACGTATCCGTCGGCCCGGCCCTTGGCAACAGTGCTGTCTATGTAGCCGCGTATGCTCGGGAAGGACTCGAAATAGTCGTCGATTATCTGTTTTGCCTCGCTGCGGGAGCACTTGAGCCTCTGGCTGAGGCCGAAGGCGGAGATGCCGTACATGATGCCGAAGTTGGCCGTCTTCGCCACCCTGCGGTGCTCGGAGCTCACCTCGTCGATACTGATTCCGAAGATCTTAGCGGCCGTGGCCTTGTGAACATCCTGCCCGCTGCGGAAAGCTTCGCAGAGGTGCTCGTCCCCGCAGAGGTGAGCCATGATTCTGAGCTCGATCTGGGAGTAGTCGGCAGACATTATCACCCAACCCTCCTTCTGGGGCACGAAGGCCTTGCGTATCTCACGTCCCTCCTCGGTCCTCACAGGGATATTCTGGAGATTGGGGTTGGAGCTGCTGAGCCTTCCGGTAGCAGTAAGTGCCTGGTTGAAGGTAGTATGCACGCGCCCGTCCCTCGGCGAAATGTAGGAAGGGAGCGGCTCTATGTATGTCGAAAGCAGCTTTCGCGTGCCTCTGTAGTCAAGTATGGCGTCGATGATGGGACTGGCCTCGGCAAGTTCCAGGAGGGTCTGCTCGTCCGTGGGCCAGCTTCCGCTCTTGGGTTTGCGGGCCTTGGGATCCAGCTTCAGCTTTTCGAAGAGCACCTCGCCTATCTGTTTTGGCGAGCCGACGTTGAGCTGAGGCTCCCCCGCCAGTTCGCGCACCTCCGCCTCCCTTTCCAGCATGCGGTGGCGCAGGCCACCAGCGAACTCGTCAAGCGATGCGGCATCCACCCTCACGCCGAACTGCTCCATCCTGTGCAGGACAGGGACCAGCGGCGCCTCGATGCTGTCATAAAGTGACGCGAGGCCGGAGGCGTCCAGCTCGGCCCGGAGCTTCGCGGCAAGCTGAAGGAGCACCGCCGCCTCCATGCGCCTGTCCGGGCCCTGGGTGACAGGTTCATCGTCGAAAAGTGAGCCGGTCTGGAGAGGCTGGTCGCCCTGCTGCTCCAGATCCACTCCCAAGTAGCTGAGGGCCAGGGACTCAAGCTTGTGGCTGCGCTCCGGGTTGATTACGTAGTGCATGAGCTCGATATCCTCCACCGGGCCCTCCAGATTCAGGCCGAGAAGGGCAAGCTCGCGCATCAGAGCCTTCGCCCCGCAGCAGCACTTGCAGACTGAACTGTCTTCGAGCTGATGCCGGAACTCCGCTGCAGGCGCGCTGGCAACACCGTTGTCTCCGGCGACATGCAGGGTGCCTTCATGAAGGACAAGGCCCAGGGCGCCACCTTCCAGGGACGCAGGGGAAATCTCGTCCACGGCAAGATCGACCTTGGTCTGCTGCACAGGAGCCGACGCCGCAGGGACGACGGACATGGCCTGGATCTTCTTGCGGAAAGAGTAGAATTCGTATTCATCCAACAGGGCCTTGAGCTCAGCGTTCATGGAGATGCTGAGTTCGAGGTCCTCCAGTCTGGTCTCCACAGGAACCTCGGTACATATCGTCACAAGTTCCCGTGAGAGGTCTATGTGGGAAGCGGCTTCCTCGAAAAGGCTCTTCTGGCGCGCCGTGAGCTCTGAGAGATGCTCATATATGCCCTTTGTGGAGCCATATTTACCCAGGAGCTTGGATGCCCCCACGGGACCCACACCGCTCACGCCCGGGACATTGTCCGAGCTGTCTCCGCAGATGGTCAGGATGTCTATCACCTGGGAAGTGCTGGATATGCCCCACTTGGCGCAGACCGCTGCACTGTCCAGTATCTCATTGTCGCTGCCGGACTTACCGGGCTTGTACTGGTAGATGTGGTCAGAGACAAGCTGACCGTAGTCCTTGTCCGGAGTGACCATATAAACGTCCACGCTGTCCGAGGCAAGCCTTTTTGCAACCGTTCCTATCACGTCATCCGCCTCGTATCCCGGCACCATGAGCACAGGAATATCCATGGCCTTCACTATCTTTGTGAGCGGCTCGAGTGCATCAATCACCAGCTGAGGGGTCTCCCCCCTGTTCGCCTTGTACTCCGGATAGAGCTTATTGCGGAATGTGCCTCCCGGAGGGTCGAAACTTACTCCGAGATGAGTCGGATGCTCGCGTTCGATGAGTTCCACCAGATATTTTGTAAAGCCGAAGAGTATGGAAGTGTCCACACCCTTGGAGTTCAGCATCGGACGCCCGAGGAATGCATAGTACATCTTGAAGATGAGGGCGTGCCCGTCAATGAGAAAAAGTTTCATATTGCATGCAAAAATGAAACTTTTATTGAAACTTTCAAATTATTTTGCCATTTTTCGGAAAAGAATCGGCTTATGAAGAAATTCAGCATTCAATCCGGCCATGACGGCCTTACAATACAGGGCTGCGCAAGCGAACCTGCAGGGGAAGCGAAGGGACTGATACAGTTCTCCCACGGCATGTGCGAACACAAGGAAAGGTATTTCCCATTCATGGAATGGCTCTCAGAGCGCGGCTACGTGTGCGTCATCCATGACCACCGTGGACACGGGGAATCCATACACTCGCAGGAGGATCTGGGTTACATGTACGAAGGCGGATGGTCGGCCATGGTCGAAGACCTGAAACTGGTCACGGACTGGGCCCGCAGCAACTACCCTGGCCTCAGGCTGACACTCTTCGGCCACAGCATGGGTTCCATGGTTGTGCGCTCATTCACAAAAAGATATGACTCCCTGATAGACCAGCTTGTCGTTTGCGGCTGCCCAAGTTACAACCCTGCGAGCGGAGCCGGACGTCTGCTTGCAAGGCTGATAGCCCTGTTCAAGGGATGGAAGCACCGCCCCATGCTGCTGCAGGCAATGAGCTTCGGCAACTACAACAAGCAGTTCAAGGGAGAGAAGTCGATGTATGCCTGGCTGTGCACCGACCCACAGATTCTCAAGGACTACCGCAACGACCCGTTCTGCCACTTCATCTTCACCTGCAACGGCTTCTATAACCTTCTCGGGCTGATGATGGACTGCTACTCCACCAGGGGCTGGGCAATGAAGAACCCTTCCCTGCCTGTCCATTTCATTTCCGGCGGCGATGACCCTTGCCGAATCAGCGACAAGGACCTGCTCAAAGCAGCCGAAGCAATGAGGAAGGTCGGATACGGCAATGTGGACGTGAAGATATATCCGGGAATGCGGCACGAGATTCTTAACGAAGTTGAGAAGAAGACCGTCTGGGAAGACGTGCTGAAGATGCTGTGATGGAGGAGGACGTAAGATTCATGCAGGAAGCCCTGCGCGAGGCCAGGGCCGCTGCGGCCGAGGACGAGGTG
>JAGHUW010000130.1 GCA_018064625.1 Candidatus Cryptobacteroides equifaecalis
GACAGCGGTGCCCAGGTATGGCCATATCTGCGTTTTGCAAATGACGACCCTAAGATCAAGGCCATGCTTGAGGGTACAATTCGCCGTCAGCTCAAGTGTCTGTGCATCGACCCGTTCGCTAATGCCTTCAACATGGGACCGGACGGCACAGGCTGGATGTCTGACAATACAGAGATGAAGCCTGAGCTCCACGAGCGCAAGTGGGAGATCGATTCTCAGTGCTATGTGATTCGTCTTGCTTACGGTTATTGGAAGAAGACTGGAGATACTTCCGTATTCGATGCCACCTGGGTGGAGGCCATGACCAAGGTACTCGCAACGCTTCGTGAGCAGCAGCGCTTCGGCGGTCTCGGCAGCTATTACTTCACACGCGAGTGTGACCGCCAGTATGATATGAAGTGCAACTACGGTTATGGAAATCCGGTGAAGCCTTGCGGCCTCATCGCTTCCGCTTTCCGCCCTTCAGATGATGCCACAGTCCTTGACTTCCTCATTCCATCGAACTTCTTTGCCGTAACTTCCCTCCGCAAGGCTGCCGAGATTCTCGAGACAGTCAACTCTGAGGCTGCGATGGCGGCAGAGTGCCGTGCTCTCGCATCTGAGGTAGAGGCGGCTCTGGCAAAGAATGCCGTTGTGGAGCATCCTGAGTTCGGCAAGATCTATGCATTCGAGGTTGACGGATTCGGAAGCCACTATCTGATGGACGACGCAAACGTGCCTTCTCTCCTTGCCATGGGTTATCTTGGAGACGTAGATCTCAATGACCCTATCTATCAGAATACAAGGAACTTTGTCCTCAGCGCAGGCAATCCTTACCGTTTCGAGGGACCTGCAGGCGCAGGCATCGGCGGTCCTCATATCGGCTACGATTACATCTGGCCGATGAGCATCATGATGCGTGCCTTCACTTCACAGGACGACACCGAGATCCAGAACTGCATCATCCAGCTCATGACAACCGATGCAGGAACCGGCTTCATGCATGAGGCATATAATGTAGAGAATCCTGCCCATTTCACACGTGAGTGGTTCGCTTGGCAGAACACCCTTTTCGGAGAGCTCATCATGAAGCTCATCGACGATGGCAAACTTAAGCTTTTGAACGAAATTATCTAATGAAGAAAATACTTTACATCATCGCTGCGGCGTCCCTTGCCCTGGGAGTCAACGCCTGCAAGCAGAATTCCGCAGAGCTCCTGCTTCATCCTTCAGACTATGTATCCACACTTGTGGGTACACAGTCCGATTATTCCATCTCCACAGGTAATCTCTACCCTGCGACCACCATGCCTTGGGGTATGAACTGCTGGACACCTATGACCTCGAAGCTCGGTGACGGCTGGACCTACCGTTATGATGCCCATCTTATCACCGGTTTCAAGCAGACGCATCAGCCATCACCTTGGATCAATGACTACGCTTATTATTCAGTGATGCCTTTGCGTGACGTCGCAAATGCTCCTGAGGAAAATAGAGGAAGCTGGTTCTCTCACAAGAGCGAAACAGCAAAGCCTTATTACTATCAGGTTTATCTTGCCGATCATGACGTAAATGCAGAAATGACCGCTTCTGAGAGGGGAGCCGTACTTCGCTTCACCTTCCCTGATTCACGCACCTCCGGTGTGGTCATTGACGCTGCTGACCCTAATGCAGTCCTTACCATTCTTGATTCCAAGACCATCGTGGGTTATACCACCAATAACCATGGAGGTGTGACCCCTGAATTCAAGAACTATTTCGTACTGGTATTCGACAAGCCTTTCGCTGATGCAAGCGTGCAGGGTGACGAGGCTGTGGTATCCTTCGATACTGTTCGAGGCGAGCAGGTCTGCGTACGCACTGCCTCTTCTTTCATTTCACAGGAACAGGCCATGGTCAACCTGCGCGAAGTCGCTGCCGGCTTCGATTCAGTATGCGAGGCTGCAAAGGCTCGCTGGGACGATGTTCTTGGCAGGATAGAAGTACGCGGAGGCTCAGTTGAGCAGATGAAGACCTTCTATTCCTGCCTGTACAGGTCTTCCATTTTCCCTCGCAAGTTGTATGAGATTGCCGAGGATGGATCTGAACTCCACTACAGCCCATATAACGGACAGATCTGCAAGGGTAAGATGTACGGTGATGTGGGATTCTGGGATGTTTTCCGCGCCCAGATGCCGCTTATAAACTTCCTTCATCCATCAATTGCTGCTGAGGTCCAGGAGGCCATGGCTAACATTGCTTGCGAGAACGCCTTCCTTCCTGAATGGTGCAGCCCTGGTCACAGAGGATGCATGGTGGGCAACAACTCTGCTTCTGTGGTTGCCGACGTTTATCTCAAGGGTATTGCCACAGACGGCATCGAGGATATCTACCGTGCCCTCGTTTATGGAACCGAGAATGTTCATCCTGAGGTTTCTTCATCCGGACGCCTCGGCCACGAGTATTACAACACCCTTGGCTACATCCCTTATAACGTAGGTATCAATGAGAATGTTGCACGCACTCTGGAGTATGCTTACAATGACTGGTGCATAGCCCTGCTCGCAGAGAGAATGGGAAGACCTTCAGAGGAAGTCGAGAAGTTCAAGGCAAGGAGCGAGAACTGGCGCAATGTCTTCGACCATGAGACAAAGCTCATGCGCGGCAAGAACCTTGACGGTACATTCCAGAGCCCATTCAGCCCTTACAAGTGGGGCGATGCCTTCACGGAGGGCAATGCATGGCACTATACCTGGTCTGTATTCCACAATGTTGAAGGACTTGCCGAGGAGATGGGCGGAGCTGACGCGATGCATCAGATGCTTGATTCAGTTTTCGTGGTACCACCGATCTATGACGACAGCTATTACGGTTTCCGCATTCATGAGATCACCGAGATGCAGGTTGCAGCGATGGGTAATTACGCTCATGGCAACCAGCCTATCCAGCACATGATCTATCTGTATAACTATATAGGCGATCAGCAGAGCTGCCGCAAGCACGTCCTCGACGTCATGAACCGCATGTACAGCTGC
>JAGHUW010000109.1 GCA_018064625.1 Candidatus Cryptobacteroides equifaecalis
GCCTCGTCCAGAAGGCGCAGAGCCATCGAAGGCCGAGGGGTAGAGAGCATCTTGTTCAGTTCATCGGTGATTCTCTCCTTCGAGAGTATCTTCAGCCTGTCCGCCATACGCCTCATGGAATCCATGGACTCCGGGACTATGGTGAAGCAGCGCTCGTCAGTGGAAAGCTTGGTTGCGAAGCGTACGGCCCTGAGCATGCGCAAAGGATCGTCGGAATAGGTTGTATCCGGATCTAACGGAGTGCGGATTATGCCGTTGGCAAGGTCTCTGATGCCTCCGAACGGATCCACAAGCTCGCCGAAGTCCTCCTTCTGCAGGGAAAAGGCCATGGCATTGATGGTGAAATCCCTGCGCAACTGGTCATCCTCAAGGGTTCCGTTTTCCACTATAGGCTTGCGTGACTCGCGTCTGTAAGATTCCTTGCGCGCACCCACAAACTCGATCTCGTCTCCCTCGAAATGGAGCATTGCCGTACCGAAGTTCTTGAAATAGGAGACGTACTTGCCTGTCCTCTCCCCCACTGCACGCGCAAAATCGATACCGCTGCCTTCAACAACGATATCGATATCATTACAAGGGCGACCAAGGAAACAGTCTCTGACGTAACCTCCGATCACGAAAGCCCTTACCTTTTTCTTTTCAGCTATCTCGCTGACTATTTGAAAGATTTTCTTATTCTCCATCATTGGCGCAGGAGCCTATTGAGCATCTGTGTTGCCGAATGCGAAGATACAATGGCTGCTATAGGTCTGGCCAGGGCGGAGAACCACTGAAGGCCAGTCAGTCTTGTTCGGAGAGTCCGGATAATGCTGGGTCTCAAGACAGATTGCAGTTCTGAATCCGTATGGAACACCACCCTTTCCCACAACAGTGCCATCAAGGAAATTACCTGTATATACCTGAATTCCAGGCTCGTCTGTATAGACTGTAAGAGTTATGCCGGACTTTTCGCAGATGAGCTCGGCCGCAGGGACAGTGATGTCACCCTTTGTGTCAAGCACCCAGTTGTGGTCATATCCGTTGGCGTTGGAAATCTGCACATCATCCATATTGTTGATATGCGTTCCTATATATGAAGGTGTACGGAAATCGAAGAGTGTGCTGTCCACGCTTGCTATCTCGCCTGAAGTCATGAAGGTATTGTCCACAGGGGTGAAGTTAGATGCGTTCAGATAAAGGATATCGTCACATATGCTGTGGTTGGCCGGGTCTCCGCTCAGGTTGAAATATGAGTGGTTGGTCATGTTGATGATCGTAGGTGCATCCGTTGTTGCAGAATACGAGATATCGAGTGCATTGTCCGGGGTAACCGTATATGTAACGTAAGCGGTCACATTTCCAGGATAGTTGTTGTCTCCGTCCGGAGAATCCATCCTGAGAGTGACGCTGTCCTTGCTCTTCTTCTCAAGCTTGTAGAACTGGTACTGCCAGCCTGTGGTGCCTCCATGAAGGGAATGAGGGTCATTGTTTATAGGAAGCTGGTACTCAACCCCGTCAAGGATGAAGCGGCCATGGTCTATGCGGTTTGCATAGCGGCCTATCGCAGCGCCGAAGTCTGTGAGGTTGTTCTCGTAATAATAATCCGTGAGATCATCGAATCCAAGAACCACGTCAGTAGGATTGCCGTTTTTGTCCGGAACGATAAGCTTCACGACGCGTCCGCCGTAATTGGTGATTGCAACGGTCATCCCGTTTCCATTGGTAATGGTATAGAGGTCAACTTCAGAACCGGCACATGATGACAATGCCATTGCAGCTGCCCCAATAAATAATTTCAGAATAGTTTTCATAGCCCAAATTTAAGAAAATTATTCTTACCTTAGTGCATTATGAAAAAAATTATACTTTCCGCAGCCTGCATTTTTGCAGCACTTAGCCTGAACGCAGGGGACTGGGCGCCTGCTGGAGACGGCATCAAGACAAGATGGGCCACCCAGGTCAACCCATCGGCCCCACACAGTGAGTATCCGCGTCCTCAGATGGTCCGCAGCGAATGGATGAGCCTCAACGGCCTCTGGGACTACGCCATCACCCCTCAGGATGCATCCTACAGCGGTGCCGAGGGCAGCATTCTCGTGCCTTTCGCCGTGGAGTCCTCCCTCAGCGGCGTGCAGAAGAAAGTCGGCGAGGGCAATGCCCTCTGGTATGAAAGGAGTTTCAGCGTGCCTCGTGCCTGGAAGGGCCGCAGCGTGATCCTGCACTTCGACGCCGTTGACTGGCAGGCCGAGGTTTGGGTGAACGGGCAGCTCGCCGGCAGCCACAGCGGCGGCTACGCGCCTTTCAGCTTCAACATCAGCCCGTATCTTAAAAAAAGCGGAAAGCAGACTGTCAGGGTCAAGGTCCTCGACAGCACGGACGACAGCCTCCAGCCCCGTGGAAAGCAGGTCAAGGAGCCTCGCAGCATCTGGTATACCTCCGTCACCGGTATCTGGCAGAGCGTTTGGCTTGAGCCTGTCGCCGCAGCGCATATAGTTTCATACGACGTGAACGGAGACATCGCTGCCGGCACCGTCTGCATAGAGGCTTGTGCCGAGGGTCTCCAGGAAGGCGACAGGATCAGCTTCGAGCTTAGGGAGGGCTACGGCCCCGAGTCGCGCGGAACTGCCTGCGTGGCCACAGCAGAGCTCACAGACGGCAAGGCATGCGTCAAGGTACCGGACATGAAGACTTGGAGCCCGGACTCCCCTTACCTCTACGGACTTACGATATCTATCTCCAGAAACGGCAAGACCGTGGACAGCGTGGACGGCTATACCGCAATCCGCAGTATCTCAAAGTGGAGAAGCGACAGCCCGGACCGCAACACTACCTACTATAACAGAATGGCCCTCAACGGAAAGCCTCTGTTCCAGTTCGGCCCGCTCGACCAAGGCTGGTGGCCGGACGGTCTGTACACCGCCCCTACTGACGAGGCTCTGCGTTTCGACATCGAGCAGACGAAGGCCTGGGGCTTCAACATGATACGCAAGCATATCAAGATTGAGCCGGCACGCTGGTATTTCTGGTGCGACGTGCTCGGAATGATTGTATGGCAGGACATGCCTTGCATAGGAGACCATGACAACAACGTGCGCGGAAGAAGCGAGGAGATCTTCAACATAACCCACAACAAGTGGCCTAACGACACCTTCATCGGAGGCACCGAGTGCGATGAGATTCCTCAGGATGCGAAGGACAACTTTTATAAGGAGTGGACGGAGATCATCGCCGCATTCAAGCATTTCAAGTGTATCTGCGTATGGGTTCCTTTCAATGAGGGATGGGGTCAGTTCGACACTGAGAAGGTTGTTGAGTTCACCAGGGCCCAGGACCCTACACGTCTTATTAACGCATGTTCTGGCGGTGTGTTCAAGTTCTGCGGAGACATCCAGGACTGCCACCACTACGCAAGCCCGGCAATGAACGCCTTCGAGGGAAGGATGATCAATGTAATAGGCGAATACGGCGGACTCGGCTACCCTGTGGAGGGCCACACCTGGGACAAGAACAACAACTGGGGTTACGGAAAGCTCTTCGGAACGCCGGACGACGTGATGAAGACCTACGCAAAGTTCGGGCAGATGCTCCAGACCTTCATCAGCGTGGGCTGCTCCGCCGCCGTCTATACCCAGACAACAGATGTAGAGAACGAGATCAACGGTCTCATGACTTACGACCGCATCCCTAAATACAACGAGGCGCAGCTGAACAAGGTCAACCGCGCCGTCATAGAATCAATGAAAGAGTAAAAAAATGAAACGTAGAGATTTTATTCAACTCTCCCTCGGTGCCGGCCTTGCTGCCTCCCTCCCGCTGGGACTCTCCTCCTGTACCGGTAAGAATAAGACAGCCGGAGCAGAACTCTCCGGACCGGCAGACCTGCTGGTTCTTGGAAACATAATCACAATCGACAATTCCGTTCCTTTCGCAGATGCGATGACAATCAAGAACGGATACGTTCAGTATGTGGGAAATGTGGAGGGCGCAAAGAGGCTTTGCAACGAGAATACCAAGGTACTGGATTACGGCAGGAACTCCGTCTATCCGGGCTTCATGGAAGCCCACTGCCACGGCGCAGGTGCCGGAATGCTCTCACAGTGCATAAGACTTTATGATGCAAAAAGTTACAAAGAGTATCAGGATATCATTGCCGATTATATTGCAAAGCATCCGGATCAGGAATTCTACAGGATAGCCGGCTGGTGCATCCAAGACAGCATCCTGCCTACAAAGGCCCTGCTGGACGAGGTGTGCACGGATAAAGCGGTCTTCGGATCTTCGCTTGACGGCCACTGTTTCCTGGCAAATTCAAAGGCGATTGAGCTGCTCAAGATAGACAGGGCTATGGCCGAGGAGTTCGGACCGCTGATGGTTCCGGTGGATGCCGAGGGCAATCCTACTGGATATGTGAGCGAGACCCCTTGCATGAAGCTCCTGAATTCCATTCCGTACAGCGTGGAAAATATGAAGGAATTCATTCTCTCATGGGAAAAGTTCGCGTTCAGCTGCGGTTATGTTGCAGCGGCAGATGCCGGAGTCAATCTTATCACAAACGCCCCGGAGGCCTACAGCGAGCTCAGCAAGGAAGGAAAGCTCAGGCTCCGCACCCGCGCATTCTATAATGTAGTGCAGGATGATGCCAGCGAGGAGACGGTGGAGAAGGTTGCCGCCATGAAGAAGGACGACAACGAGTATTTCAAGATCGTGGGTCTCAAGATCTTCATAGACGGAGTCGTGGAGAGCCACACCGGCCTTCTCTGCGAGGATTATGCAGATGCTCCGGGCAAGGGCCTCAACCGCTATCCGGACAAGGAGAAGCTCCAGAATCTGGTTCTTTCAGCCCACAGGCACGGTCTGCCTACCCACACGCATACCATCGGCGACGGTGCAGTGCGCTACATGCTGGATGCGATCGAGCACTCCAAGAAGATCACCGGAAACATGAACATACGCGACATGCTCGCCCATATAGAGCTTGTAAAGCCTGAGGATGTGAAGCGATTCGCAAAGAACAATGTCTCTGCAATCACGGCGGCCCTCTGGGCACCTAAGGACAGCATCTCTTCCTATAAGCAGGAGATTCTGTTCCTGGGCAAGGAGCGTGCGGACAATAATTATGAAGTTGCCAACTCTTTCGTGGAGGTAGGTGTCAACGTGGCACAGCACACGGATTATCCTGTAAGCCAGTCCGTGGGCATTCCTCGCACCATCTACTATGCCGTGACACGCATGGTGCCGGAATTGGGAGAGCAGAGCATCCGCATCGCAAAAGAGGCGGTAAGCCGCATGGAGGCCCTGAGGGAGATGACCATCAACGTGGCATATCTCTGGAACGAGGAAGACCACCTGGGATCCCTTACCCCCGGCAAGGTGGCCAACTTCGTGGTTTATGACAAGGACTTCATAGACGACGACCTGAAAGACATCCTGGACGCCAAGCTGAAGCATGTCTTCGTCGACGGCGAGGAGGTTTACAGCGAGTAGACGGCAAATCTACCATTCTGGATGCCATCTGTAAACCAGCTTCTCAAGAAAGCAGAGGATAGCACTGAAAATCAAGAAAAGCGCAGATTTCAAAATAGGAATCTGCGCTTTTTGCTGCTTTTCAATTATGGGTGTACTTGGAGCTTAATCTGAGACTGGACGGACAGTCCCAGTTCACCTTGCTGATTTCGAATTATCTGTCTCTGACGAGGCGGAAAGTGTAACCGAAATTACGGCAGTCATCATAATCGGTTGTTCTGAGGTCATCTTC
>JAGHUW010000120.1 GCA_018064625.1 Candidatus Cryptobacteroides equifaecalis
ATTGCCCTTCTTCCGGGCGTGGGTGTGGTCAAATGGAACGATGTGGACATTCCATGGCACCTCATGCTCTTCAGCGCCGGTGCCTACACCCTCGGCAGCGGCCTGGACGCCACGGGCCTCCCGGGAACGATGGTGAATGCCGCATTCGACAGCATGGGCATCACTTCAGACACTTCATTTGCCGTACTATACATCATACTCACTTTCCTTATGATGTATTCGGGACTTGTGTTCCAGAGCAAGACTATCAGAACGATGATATTTGTGCCTATAGCCCTGGGAGTGGAGACCCGCTTCGGTTTTCCTGCCCTGAGCATAGCCCTTCCGGTATCCATGCTCATCGAGCATGTGTATGTGCTGCCTTTCAACAGCAAGCCGGCTGCCCTTCTTTACAATACAAACCAGTACAGCCAGACTGATGCCTTCAAGTACGGAATAACCATGATGACATTCTCCTGGCTGCTCATATTGCTGTGGGGTGCCACGGTCCTGAAGTGGCTTGGTATAACTCCTGGCTTGTTCTAACCGGTCTTTTCGCTAAATTTGTGTAAAAATTTCGCGGATGATAGAACTCAAGACAAAAATACACGACCGTTACTCCATAGAGATCAAGATGGGTTTCGTGGCTGACGAAAAAAAGAACCATAATGACTTCAAGGTCGGAATGTGGATTTTTGTGCCTGCAGCTCTGGATATCAACTCGAATGCCTTTACCAAAAATGAGTTCTACCGCTGCATCAAATCGAATGTCAGGCTCATAACCCCGCATTTCAGGCTGGAGGACGTGGCCTCGGCGGATTCCGTCGTATTCAGGAATGTGATGGAGGCTCCGGAAGAGGAGCTGGAATACAGGATAAAGTTGCTCTGTGCCATAGTCAAGAGTTCGCTGAGAGATACGCTCTCTGAACTGGAGACCTGTCCCAAGGCTGAACGCCCGCAGAGGATAGGAATCTTTGTGGACAGATGCGAGTCCATCCTGGACCGTTTCTTCGCCCTCCCGGACTCATCCATCAAGGAATACTGCGGTGAATACCTCTGCAACCTTCTTGCCTCCCATCTGTTCAAGACCCTTCGCTTCGATACGGACAGCGAGAGGATAAAGGAACTCCTCAGGAAGATAAACAGTACGCGGGAACAGCGAGGGTATCCTGTCATAAGTGAAGATAATCCAAAGGCGAACAGGGATTTCGTCCACCGTCAGAGTGTGCTCAAGAAAATGGTGGACAGTGAATTGTATCTCAAGGTACCCAAGAAGAAGGATGGCGTCATTATCGAGCAGGCTTCCTACAGCCTGGCCGCCGGCCTTGCCATGCTCTTCGCCACTGTTGTGGCCTGGGCCTTCCAGAGGCATTTCGGCAACCTCACCTGGCCTTTGTTCATAGCCCTCATCATCAGCTACATGATGAAGGACCGCATCAAGGAACTCATGCGCTTCTACTTTGCCCACAGGCTCAGCTACAAGTATTATGACCACAAGGCGAAGATGAGCATCCACGGCAAGGGGATAGGCTGGCATAAGGAGGGGATGGACTTCATAGCCATCAACGACGTTCCGGAAGACATCAGGAAACACAGAAATACCACCCATCTTTTCGATGCGGAGGATAATTTTATCAATGAAACTGTGATTCTGTACAGAAAAAATGTACATTTGGATAAAAATTCACTTGAAAGGAACAGTCTTTATGATTTCGAGGGGGTGAATGACATAGTCAGACTCCAGGTCAGACCATTCATCCGCAAGATGGACAATCCTTACCAGACCTTGATGACCCTGGACGAAAGCGGGGAAGTGAGGGCCGTCAAGTGTGCAAAGGACTATTTTATAAATATTATTTTGCAATACCAATACGCTGATACCACAGATTACAGACGCTTCAGACTAACCTTGAACAGTGAAGGGATCAAGGCAATAGATCCCGTAGATTAATATTGTTTGTTATGGAAAATCTATTCTATGCAGTGCGGTGCGCATCCGTGCTGGCACTGGCCTTCGCGGTTATCTTTTACCGCCAGATGAAGAAGGAGGATGAAGGCACTCCTACGATGAGGCAGATCGCACAGTATGTGAGGGAAGGAGCCATGGCATATCTTACCCAGCAGTACAAGATCGTGCTCAGGGTGTTCATCGTTCTCGCTATCTTCTTCGCCATTCTTGCCTATGGCTTCGGCGTGCAGAATCCTTGGGTTCCGTTCGCCTTCCTTACCGGTGGCCTTTTCAGCGGCATAGCCGGTTTCATAGGAATGAAGACCGCAACCTTCGCTTCCGGCCGCACGGCGAATGCCTGCCGCCGCTCGCTCAACTCCGGACTCAAGGTCGCTTTCCGCTCAGGCGCCGTCATGGGACTCACAGTCGTCGGTCTCGGCCTCCTCGACATATCCCTCTGGTTCATAATCCTTAACGCATGCGTTACAGAGGCCACTCTGGCGCAGAAACTCGTTGTGATCACAACGACTATGCTTACCTTCGGAATGGGAGCGTCCACCCAGGCGCTGTTCGCACGCGTGGGCGGAGGCATCTATACCAAGGCTGCTGACGTTGGGGCCGACATAGTAGGCAAGGTGGAGTCCGACCTCCCGGAGGACGACCCGCGCAACCCTGCCACCATCGCAGACAACGTGGGCGACAACGTGGGTGACGTCGCAGGTATGGGTGCCGACCTCTACGAGAGTTACTGCGGTTCGATCCTTTCCACAATGGCCCTCGGAGCCTCTGCCTTCTATGCGGTCAGCCCTGAAATGCAGATGAAGGCCATACTCGCCCCTATGCTCATCGCCGCGGTGGGAGTGCTGTTGTCCGTGCTCAGCATCTTCACCGTCCGCACCAAAGAGGGCGCCGGCATGAGCCAGCTCCTCAAGAGCATGAGCTTCGGAACGAATCTCGCCGCAATTCTCAGCGGCGTGGCCACCTTCGGCATCCTGGCCCTGGTGTTCGGCACCGGCGACAACCGCTGGTGGCAGCTCTCCTGCTCTGTCCTCTCAGGACTCATCGCGGGCGTCGTGATAGGCAAGGCCACTGAATACTACACCTCTCACTCATACAGGCCTACGCAGAAACTTGCCGAGTCATCCCAGACCGGACCTGCGACCGTCATCATCAGCGGAGTGGGCCTCGGAATGCTCTCCACGGCCATCCCTGTCATCGCCATCGTGGTTGCGATAGTTCTCTCATACCTCTTCGCAATAGGCTTCGACGTGAAGAACATGATGGATGCTGCAAACCTCAGCCAGGGACTCTACGGAGTGGCCATCGCCGCAGTGGGAATGCTTTCGACCCTCGGAATCACCCTCGCTACTGATGCCTACGGTCCTATTGCCGACAATGCCGGAGGCAATGCGCAGATGTCTGAGCTTGAGCCGCAGGTGCGCGAGCGCACGGACGTGCTCGACGCCCTCGGAAACACAACGGCCGCTACCGGAAAGGGCTTTGCCATCGGCTCAGCCGCACTTACCGCCCTTGCCCTTCTGGCTTCCTACATAGAGGAGATCAAGATAGCCATAGGCCGCACTGCGGGCGCCCTCATCAACGGTGTTGACGCCGCATCGGCATCCATACTCGACGTTCTTGAGGAGTTCAACGTCAGTCTCATGAACCCTGCCGTGCTTGCAGGTGTGTTCATCGGCTCAATGATGGCCTTCCTTTTCTGCGGCCTTACCATGAACGCAGTGGGACGCGCTGCGTCCAAGATGGTTGTAGAGGTACGTCGCCAGTTCCGCGAGATCAAGGGCATACTCACAGGTGAGGGAACCCCTGACTACAAGCGCTGCGTGGAGATTTCCACCAAAGCTGCCCAGTATGAGATGCTGCTTCCATCCATCATCGCCATCCTCGTTCCTGTTGCTACGGGTGTGGTCCTGGGAGTTGCCGGAGTGCTCGGCCTTCTCATCGGAGGTCTTGGTGCAGGCTTCGTCCTTGCAGTATTCATGGCCAATTCAGGCGGTGCATGGGACAATGCCAAGAAATATGTGGAGGAGGGTCATTTTGGAGGAAAGAACTCCGATTGCCATCATGCCACCGTTGTTGGTGATACAGTGGGCGATCCTTTCAAGGATACCTCAGGACCATCGCTGAATATACTCATCAAGCTCATGAGCATGGTGAGCATCGTGATGGCAGGCCTCACCGTGGGCTTCCACCTTCTCTAGAGAACAGAAATCATTTCCTTCTGCCCGGGCCCATCTGCCCGAACCTGTAGGAGAAAGTCAAAAGGACGTACCGCCCGAAGCTGTGCGTCCATTTGTTTGTTATATAGTTGGAAGACATGGACGTGGAGAATCCGGTGGTCGTGTTGAACAGGTCATGGACGTTCAGGGCCAGGTCGTACTCGTTTTTAGGGCCCCATTTTGCGCCCAGGTTGAGGTTCATTATGTTGTCATTGAACGAGCCGAACTCCATACCCTGCGTGAATACCTTGTAGTAGTTGCCTCCAAGGTAGAGGTACTTGAGTATGTTGTTCACCTCTACTCCAAGGTTGATTCTTTCAGTGAAATAGGAGGTGGAGTTCTTCTCCGTGTTGTCTGAGTATATGTATGAGCCGTTGAGGCCCAGATTAAGTCTGAAATCCCTGGAAAAGTTGGTCCTGAGTCCCAGTCCCACAGACGGACGCAGATCCTGGGTGCGTGTGAGCACGCTGTTGTAGTATGAAGGGCTGCTGTCCCAGTTGAAAGACAACGAGCTGTTCATCATGCAGCGTATTGCCTCTATAGGGCGGCTGTATTTTGCGTTGAATGAAGCACTGTAGCTTGCCGGGGCATTCTCATAGGTGCTGAATGTGGATCCTGCCGGCATGGTGTAGTCGTACTGCGGAAGATAGGTCTCGTCTGCATAGTAGATCTGGCGCCTTACTATGGGATTGCTCACCGTCTGGAATCTGGCACTCAGCTCAAGCATGGAGATGTTGCTTTCCGGGCCGCTCCCTGCTCTGTTTCCCCGAGGTCCGTTGCCAGGCCTTACAAGTCCTGACATGGCAGTATCCCTGTTCTTCATCTTCTCCCTGGCCTCGGCTCCCATAGGGGAACTGTATCTGAGTTCCACGCTGTGCGAGCGGCTCTGGTTTATGCCAGGGTTTCCGGCCGAGACTGAATAAAGGTTGCTGTTGTTGATTTTCGGGCGCACCTGCTCTAAGGAAGGGGAGGAGGCTGAGGTGGAGTATTCCACTGACCAGTTGTCCACTGTCGTCTGCCTGAAAAGCTTCACGTTGGCGTATCCCGAGTTGAAGCGCCTGTCATAGGCGTCAGGTTCCGGGAAGGTCTCGTCCCTGTTCATTCCGGTGGATCTGTAGCCAGCACTGGTGTGCAGCAGGGCATCTATCTTCTCGAAGCGGGTCTTGAACAGCAGGTTCACGTCGTGCACGTTCTGGTTTGTGGTGTAGGTGTAGGAGTTCACCAGGTCCGTGACCGGGTCCTCAGGCTCCGTCAGGTCCGTTGCCAGGCGAAGGGTCCTGCTGTAGGTGTCTGACCATTTGTATCCTATTCCTATGGAACTTGCGTCGCTCAACTCGTAGCGTATGTTCGGGTTCACTATGAACTGGTGGCTTTTGCCGTCTGAGGCTATGTCCAGAACCTTGTAGGTTATGGTGGATGTAGTGGTGTCTATCTTTGCGGAGCCGCCGTCGTTCCTGCTAAGGCTCGCCCCTGCCTGGAGGGAAAGCCTCAGCTTGTCGCGGAAGCCCTTCATCACTCCGAATTCGGAGGAGAAGCTCTGTCCGTGGCTGCTCCCGTCCGTGCTGGAGGAACTTCCCTGAGGGCTCTTTCCGTCCTGGATGTTGTAGTTGCTGCTGTATTGTTTGCTTTTACTTCCGGAGATGCCGTAGTTGAGTCCCAGGCTTATCTCACCGTCCTTCAGAGCCTTGGCTCCGGAGAGTTGGAAGTTGTGCTTGTCGCTGGTGCTTTCGCTGTGATTCCTTTTCAGCACTTCGCGGGAATTATAGGTCCCGTCCGGGAAGTATATCTGCTGGGTCGAGGATTCGTTGACGTCATAATTCTCGTTGAAGGAGTAGTTGCCGCTGACTGAGCCCAGGGCGAAGTTCCTTGTGGTGGGACTCATCCATTTCTTTGTGACTCCGGCACTTACGCTCAGGGCCCTGAGGTCTGCGCTGCCTCCCGCGCTGGCCGTGCGGAAGCTGTTGCCGCGGCGGCTGTTGGACCCGTCGTTTATGTTGTTCACGTTGGCCGAAGCGTGTATCTGGAGTTCCTCAGAGAAAAGGTTGGCGTTTCCACCCAGAGAGTATCGGAACTTACGGAAGGTGGAATCCGTGTCGAAACCGGCTCCTGCGAACACATTGCCCATCTTGAAGATCTTTGGTTTGGAGCGTGTGGTCACGTCCAGCACCCTCTGCTTGCTCTCGTTCTTGCTAATCTTGTGGAAGGGGTCCTTGTTGGCGTATTCCTGGTAGGACTTGATTGTCACAACCTCTTCTGCATCAAGGTTTTTAAGGGCTGTCATAGGAGCTGAGCCGAAGAGCAGGGCCCCGTCTATATAGACCTGCTTCACATCTTCGTTCAGCACGCTCACGCCGCTCTCGCTCACTTCCACTCCCGGCATCTGCTCAAGTATGTCTATGGCCTTCTCTCCCTTGTTCACCTTAACAGCTGCGGCGTTGAAAATGATGGTGTCTTTATTAATGCGCACCGGGGCCACCTTGCCTGTGACCACCGCGTCCTCTATCTCGAATGCCTTGGGCTTGAGGTTGGCTATCATCTTTGTCTCGCCGGGAGTTATCTCGGCGTACTGCGCCTCGTCCTCATATCCCATCATGGAGAATTTTACATAGGCCTTGCCCGTGGGCACGTTCCTGAACATGAAAATGCCCTTGTCGTTCGCCACGGCGCGCAGGGTGTCCTTCCTCTGCTTCACCGCTATGCTGATCACCGCCCCTGTGCCGGGAATCTCCTCCCCGCCTTCCTCACCGGGGGAGAGTATGACCTTTCCCCAGACCATGGAGTATTTGGGATTGCTCTGGTATCCCACCTGAGGCATGGCGATCCTGCCTGGGTTACCACGCCTCTGGGCGAGGGCTAATGTGCTGATGCACAGCAGTAAAACGATAATGAATGTATGTTTCCGCATAACCTGTGCAATTTAGCAAATATCATTCCTTTTTCAAAATGGGAACGATGTTTGATAGAAAAAGTGTAAATTTGAAAAAATGATTGGATTATGAAGAAATTGTTTTTTGTATTGGCAGCTCTCGCTGCAGGCATGACCTGCATGGCTGCAAACGTTCCCGCTCAGGGAGATGATGACAAGAAGGCGGAGAAATGCATTCTTGATCAGAACGTGAAGATAGAGATAAATACCATCATGCCTTCAAACGGACCTGCAAGGCAAACCATTGACGGATATACCATCACCATTGCTGACGGCAAGGTGAACGCCGATCTTCCTTATTTCGGAGAGGCCTACACGGCTATCGTTCCAGGCGTTGACGAGCCTGGCATCAGGTTCGACGACTGTCCGGTAGAGATAACTGTCAACAAGAAGAAGGCAAAAAAGGGTCAGTATGAGTGGAGATTCACCGCAAAGTCGGGAACGGATGACGTGCAGGTCTATGTCACACTCTGGACCAGCGGAGAGGCTGATGTGCGCTGCCAGCCTACCAGCAGGTCAGGTATCAGCTACAGGGGAACCATAATCACGGAATAATCATGGAAGGAAGAGAGCAGGAAGGACTCAAGAGCCTTGGCCGCAAGACAGAGTACAAGAGCGACTACGCTCCGGAGGTTCTGGAAACCTTCGTGAATAAACATCAGGAAAACGACTATTGGGTAAGGTTCAACTGCCCGGAGTTCACCTCACTCTGCCCGATCACAGGGCAGCCTGATTTTGCGGAGATACGCATTTCCTACATTCCGGATGTGCGCATGGTGGAGAGCAAGAGTCTCAAACTCTATCTTTTCAGTTTCCGCAATCATGGAGACTTCCATGAGGACTGCGTGAACAAGATCATGAAGGACCTCATCAAACTTATGGACCCCAAGTACATAGAGGTGACGGGCCTTTTTACCCCGCGCGGAGGCATATCCATCTATCCTTACGCCAACTACGGCCGTCCGGGTACGAAATACGCTGCCCTTGCAGAGCAGCGTATGGCCAATCACGAATAGGGGAAAGCTTAGAGCCTCCCGCAGCCGTTGCTGTAGAGGGCGCGCCCCGTTCCGCGCGCCCTTGGTGACTTTGACAACAACTGACCCTTCAGGATGGAGTGCAGACAGGGACGCGTCCGCTGTTTCGCCGGAGGGTGTCACTCGCTCCGGGGGCTTGACGGCTGACGTCAAAGGCCCTAAAGCATCTAAGTAAATATGCAACAATGCCTTCCAGAGTACAATAGAGGCCATTTGTAATTTTTACAATTTGGAAAAATTGTTGAAATTACAATAGAGACTTGTGTAATAAATGTATCTTTGCGGCCATTAATACAAAAAATCGCTGAGATGATAAAGAAGTTGACTTTGTTGAGCCGAACGCAGAAAACGGATTGGATCAGTCGCAGCTTCGTTCAAATAAAAAACATTAAACGACAATCCCTAAAATAAATGAGACCCCATATAATGCAGTTGGTTGTTTCAGAAATTAGTTGTAGATTTGAAAAATTATGTAAATTCTTTTATGGAAGATAAAGACGTTATCTATCACGACAATCTTGAGAAGATTGACATGGGCGGAGGTGTTATCCGTCAGGACTTTGCGTGCGGCAAGAATATGAATGTCCTTCATTGGAATATCAGCGATGGCGGCGTGGTCGGAGACCATACTCATCCGCAGGAGCAGTTCGGCTATGTTATCAAAGGAGGCTTCGACCTGCATATCGGGGATCGCCATGTCATTCTTGGAGAGGGTGATGCATACCTCGTTCCCGCAAATGTCGTTCACGGCTTTGTGGCCATAGGGGAAACCGAGGCGATCGATGTATTCTCTCCCGTAAAAACAGAATTTCCTTGGACTAATAAATAAATATCAACTTAAATATTAAGGTTATGGCAAAAAAAGTACTTATCATCGCCACCTCATGTGGATCATGGGGAGAGGAACTTCAGGCTCCATGGGATGCTTGTAAAAAGGCAGGTTTCGAGGTAACACTTGCAACTGTAAACGGAAAGAAACCACTTCCATTCCAGATAAGTGTAGATCCTGATTTCGTTGACGGCGTACAGAACATCAAGACAAACCCTAAGGAGGTATGCGACCGCGTAAAGGCTCTCGTGGAATCGGATGAGTGGGCAAATCCTCTCAAGTTCTCCGAGGTAAACATGGACGAGTATGACTGTATCGCTCTTACCGGCGGTCCTGGCGCAATGATCGACATGTGCAACAACTGGGACCTTCACAACCTCATCATGAAGGCATACAAGAGCGGAAAGATCGTAGCTGCACTCTGCTATGCAGTATCTGCACTCGTGTTCCTTCGTGACCCTGAGAATGACTACAAGTCAATCATCTACGGCAAGAAGATTTGCGCTCATCCACGCGCATGGGACTTCTACGGCCCTGGCATGAAGATGACTTACGACGTTTGGGGCGAGACACCTGACAACCAGGGTATGCATGACCTCTGGACCCCAGGCTTCCTCTGGCCTATCGAGGACCTCGTCCGTGACGCAGTAGGCCCTAACGGCGCCTGCATCGCACGCATCAACACAAACCGTGAGAACCCTCAGGTTTACTACGATCACCCATTCATCACAGGTACCTCTGTAGAGTCTTCCATCGCTTACGGAGACAAGATTGTTGAAGTTCTGAAATCACTCTAGTAATTATGCCGGCGATTATAGTAAATAGTCTTGAGATGACTCAGGAGCAGAAACGTATAATTGCAGAAAAGTTCATCACGACCTTTTCTGAGGTCTGCAATGTTCCTAAAGACAGGGTTTATCTCTTCTTCGACGGTTATACTCTGGATAACGCTGCGGTCGGCGGCAAATTGTTTTCTGACATGCCACATGGGTCCATCAAGGCCCATGGGGCATTTAACAGGGAAGAATGGGAGACCTCGGATAAATAATGCAGGTATATGGATGTAAATCAGGCAATAGTAAAGACTCTTGAGGATATCGGGGTAAGTCATGTGTTCGGCGGAAGCGGACAGGTTAATGCCTCCATGCTTCTGGCACTTCGCGATTCCGACAAAATAAAGACCGTCATTGTACGCAATGAGCAGGCTGCGTCCTTTATGGCATGCGGCTTCGGCATGTTCAATCCCTCCAACATCGGTGTATGTTTCGCAACCGGCGGTCCCGGTGCGTTCAACCTGTTTTCAGGTTTGGCAGTTGCCTATTATGACTCGCTTCCTGTGATTGCCATCACGGGCTATACTTCCATGAGTCAGAGAGGCAAGGGCGCGCTCAACGAGTCTACGGGTCTCAACCGCACGCCGGACTCGCATGCAATGTTCAGCGCCACCACAAAGAAGTCGTACATTCTTGAAGACCCTTCACAGACATGCGATATTCTGGAGGATGCCATCAACACCGCGCTCGAGGGACGTCCGGGTCCTGTTCATATCCATATTCCTAAAGATATTACCACAGCAGAGGTTCCCAATTTCCGCAAGGTGAATGTGACGGTGAAGCCCGTACTGCCTTCTGCGGAGAGAATTGCAAGTGCTGCGGGCCTTCTTGCCCAGGCACTTAAAGACAGGAAGAAGATCATGGCTATCATAGGCTATGGCTGCATACGCAGCCGTGCCGCTCAGCCATTGCTCAAACTCATAGACACATACAGAATTCCGTTTACGCAGACAATGGATGCCAAAGGCCTTCTGAGCGAAAGCCATCCGCTCTGTCTTGGCGTTTACGGAACTTCAGGCGACAAGGCTGCGGGAGAGTGGTTCGACTCTGCCGACGTTGTACTCACAATAGGCAACTCTTTCGCCCAGAACGCCTGCTACGCCTTCAAACCGGATCTGTTTGAGGGCAAGAAACTCATTCATATCAATATAGACCCTGCCGAGATAGACAAGGTCTACAAGGCAGATGTGGGCATAGTCAGTGATGCAGCCCCTGCGGTCGAGGCCCTTCTTGAGGCTCTCGAGAAAGCAGGCGCGCAGCAGTATGTCACTGAGCCTGCATGCCTTCCTAAGGAGAGATACTATCTGGAAGCTCCACACCCTGCCACCGGCAGGATGCACCCCGGGGATATGGTCCGCGCCCTTTCAGACAATCTCCCGGACAATGCGATAGTCATGGGTGATGCGGGATCGCACATGCTCTGGCTCAGCGGCTACCTGCAGCTGGGTCGCAATCAGCGCTATCAGAATCCTGGAAGCTTCGGCCCTATGGCCAGCCACACCAACGGCAGCATAGGCGTCAAGTGCGCGAATCCGGACAAGGTGGTCGTTGCAGGTGTGGGAGATGGCTGTTATCAGATGGCCGGATTCGAATTGATGACCGCAGTCCAGTATAACATACCTGTCATCTGGATCATTTTCAATAATGGAGAATTCAATATCATCAAGAAATTCATGTTGGGAATGTACGGAGACGAGGCCTATATGCAGTTTGACAATCCTGACTTTGTCAGATACGCAGAGGCATGTGGAGCCAAAGGCTGGAGAGTGACTACCGTCGAGGAATTCACAAAGGCCTTCAATGAGGCTGTCGCACTCAACAGACCATGCATAATCGACTGTATTGTAGACAATAATATTTATCCTCCATTCAAACTTGGAAAAGTATAAAATATGAAGAATAATATCGACTTTGAATTCACAGACCTTGTAGCCGGTTATGTAAGCGGGTTCGACAGGGAAAATGATACTTTTACCGTCACGACCAGCGACGGACGCAAGTTTCTTACACATCTTTGCGCCGTTACATTTGCGCGTTCGGCAAGAAACCTCGGCGAGCCTTATCAGGATGCGACAGGCAGTATGCGCGAATACCTTTCCCAGGATGGGAGGTTCGTATTCGTATTGGGTGTCTTCTACCCTGAAGACGGGGATATGTATTTTGAAGCCAAGCAGATAGACTTCCCTGAGTCCGAACCGGGCCATTTCCGCTTCGAGGAGCCTGACTGGTGGATCAACCAGGCCAGGGAGATATGCGATTCCTTCATCAAGGCTCAGTTTGACAAAGGCAAGGCCAACTATTACAAATACAGAACCATGATTGACCTTTATGGTCACAAGGATGGTTCTGCCCGCCAGGAGACAGATACCATTTCCCGCATGGTCTATGGTATGGCATCAGCCTATATGCTCACAGGCGAGGACCGTTTTCTGGATGCTGCCGAGAAGGGCACCGATTTCCTTCTGAACAAGCTTTCCGTTTACGATATTGACAAGGAGGTAAGATATTTCTACCATTGCCACGATGTGATGGATGATGGTTCTGCCATGTCCATACTTCCTTCACAGAATGGTGAGGATTATGGAGCAATCCCTATGTATGAGCAGATCTATGCCCTTGCCGGTCCAATCCAGACCATGAGGGTCAATGCTCATCCCAAGATACTCAAAGCTGCAGAAGAGACCATAGCCCTCTTTGACAAATACTTCAAGGATGAAAAGGGTGAAGGCTACTATTCACACATAGATCCCAAGACTTTCAGCCCTCATGAGGATAGCCTTGCCCACAACAAGGACCGCAAGAACTGGAATTCCGTGGGTGACCATGCCCCTGCATATCTCATAAATCTGTATCTTGCGACCGGAGAGAAGAAATATCTGGATTTCCTTGAGCAGACTTTCGATATCATTACCAAGCACTTCCCTGATTATGAAACCTCTCCTTTCGTCATTGAGAAATTCCATGAGGATTGGAGTTCGGACCTTTCATGGGGATGGCAGCAGGACCGTGGCGTCGTGGGTCACAACCTCAAGATTGCCTGGAACCTCATGCGTTTCCAGAGTATCTGCCCTAAGGAGAGTTACGAGAAGTTTGCCAAAAAGATTGCGGAGACCATACCTTCCGTAGGTATGGATGCACAGAGAGGTGGCTGGTATGACGTCATGGAACGTCATGGTCACCATCATTTCGCATGGCATGACCGCAAGGCATGGTGGCAGCAGGAGCAGGGTATTCTGGCATACGAGATCATGTACGGCCTGTTCGGAAATCAGGAATACCTCAAATATGCAAGGGAAGGTGCCGCATTCTACAATACCTTCTTCCTGGACTGTACGGACGGAGACGTCTATTTCAATGTCCTTGCCAACGGCATCCCATACCTTCTGGGTACAGAACGTTTCAAGGGCAGTCACTCCAAGAGCTGTTACCATTCCGTGGAACTTGCATATCTTGCGGCCACATATACCAACCTTCTCAATACGGGCAAGGGCCTGACTTTGTACTTCAAGCCTTTGACCGGAGTACTGAAGGACGATATACTCAGGGTTCAGCCTGATATTCTCCCTGCTGGCAAGGTGAAGATTGCCTCAGTCGAGATCGAAGGAAAGCCTTGGACCGATTTTGACGCCGATGCCTTGACGGTAAAGATTCCTCATGACGGTTATCGTGTGAAGGTCAAGGTGAATCTTGTAGCAGTAAAGTAATTTCTCATAAATGAATATTCAAAAGATTCCAGCCAAACTTGATGCTGAAACTTCAAAGGATGTACAGCAGAAAATCATAGAGCTTCTGGACCAGGGCCAGCACATTGCGCTTGATTTCAGTTCATGCGAGTTCATTTCAAGTGTAGGACTCAGGGTGGTGCTATACTCCTTCAAGTATGCCATGTCAAAGGAATTGTCCGTGTTCCTTGTAGGAGTTTCCGAATATGTACGCCAGGTGATGAGACTCACAGGATTCGAGAAGCATTTCAAATTCTATGACACTGTAGAAGAGTGCCTTGCAAATCAGAAGTAGTTATGAAGAACAAGATAGGTATTCTTTTCGAAAGTGACTATTACGAGAACGAGATCTTCTATTACCTGTTCCGTTTCCGTGAGGCTGGTTATGAGGTGCACCTTCTGAGCAGACTCTGGGGTTGTGACAGCATCACGTTCACCGGCCATGAGTTCAAGGCCCCCATGTCCTGCAACGAGAGTTTCGAGTCTCTTACAGATTCACAGTTGGACGAGTATGCAGCAATCATCATCCCTGCAGGTATGGTGAGCGACCGTCTGAGATATACTGAGGACGTGAACGCCCTTCCACCTGCATGTGAATTCATAAAAAGGGTCTGGGACAGGAAAGACATTGTCAAAGGTGTCATCTGTCATGGCCTGTGGCTGCTCGCCCCGGTCAACGAACTGGTCAAGGGCCGCCGTATGACTGTGCATAACAATCTCCTCGGAGATGCACGCTGCTATGGTGTGGAATACGTAGACAGCGACCTGGTCGTTGACGGCGACCTGGTGTCTGCAAGGACAGGAGGAGACTGCTTCCGCCTGGCAGGCAAGATCATTGAACTTATAGGATAATTTTTAACCATGACGAAGGGGCAAGACAAGAGCATCATGCTGATGCCGGCGATAATATCAGTGTCGCTGCTTACCATCATGGCTCCCACTGCGGTATCTCCGGCTTTGGCGTCGATACAGGCAGCCTTCCCCGATGTGCCGTCTACCTTTGTGAAACTGGTGCTTACCCTGCCGGCTCTTATAATGGTGCCGATGGGCCCGCTCACGGCCCGCTGGTCTGAAAAACTCGGGAAGAAGAGAATCCTTCTTATCGGAATGTCTCTTTTCCTCGTATTCGGACTGGCCGGAGGATTGGCTGCGCAGTTCTGGCAGCTCATTGCCGCCCGCATCCTTTTTGGAGTCGGCCTTGGCATCATGGCTCCGCTGTCCACGTCTCTGATATTCGATTTTGAACCGGACCCTAACCGTCGCAGCCGTCTGATGGGTATTCAGGGATCGGCGAACCAGCTGGGAGGGCTGATCTTCCTGTCCCTGTCCGGAGTGCTCGCCAACATATCCTGGAGATACTCGTTCCTGACCTATGCCCTGGTCATCGTTTCGATCCTTCTTACAGCATTCTTCCTGCCATCTCAACGTGTCGAGCCGGGGAAGACGGATGCTCCCAAGTCCGAAGAACGCCTGAATGCGAAAATATTCGTACTGGCTTTCTTTGCAATGATGATCATGGCATGTTATTTTGTCATCAACACGGATCTTGCCATTTTTATGCATAGCGAGGGTCTTGGATCTGCTGACAAATGCGGTTTTGCGCTGTCTGTCATGAGGGTTCCTGCCATTTTCATGGGCATGGTGCTTGCCTTGCTTATGAAAAGACTCCGGGACTGGACCATGCCGCTGGCCGCTCTTGTCATGGCCGCTGGTTATGTCATGATTGCCCTCTCCCATTCTTATGCCATGGTCTTCGCAGCCTGTCTGGTCATAGGTCTTGGAGGTGGAATAGTGCTTCCTCCTCTCATGCTGAGTGTGCCGAGGATAGTCGGCCCGGCCAAACTTACTCTGGGAGTTGCCATACTTACGTCGGTCAGCCAGCTTGGACAATTCATATCACCTATCTATATAAATTTGTTTATTGCCGATGGGGTGCAGTCGCCTTTAAGATTGAGATTTGTCGTTGCCGCTGTGACCACTGTGGTCATTGCATTTGCCACACTGCTTTTCCTGCAATCGCTGCCAAAGAAAATAAATAGAGTATGAAGATAAGGTTTTCCCATAGTTTGATTTTTGCATTCGTTTGCTTGGCAATTGCCTGTCAGAAAGAACCTGTAGACAATCATGAATATGTTGACCTGGGACTTCCTTCGGGTACTTTATGGGCAACAATGAACCTTGGCGCCAAACAGGCTCAGGAGGTAGGCGGCTTTTACTGCTGGGGACATCAGCAGAGCACTGCTTCGTGGTATAGAAGTGATTATAAATACTTTGGACCAGGTCAAGACACTACTATCCTGAAGTACAACACCCTGCCTCGCTATGGCAAGGTGGATGCGCTTGTAAAGCTGGAGGAATGTGATGACGCAGCCACCGTTGCCTGGGGAAATGAATGGTGTACTCCGACCATCGAACAATGTATAGAGCTTATGTATCAATGCAACTGGGAAGCGGGAATTCTTAACGGTGTACGAGGGGTATACGTAAGGAGCAAGACCAACTCCAACTGGATCTTCTTTCCGGCAGGAGGGTATGGTGGAGATGCCCACCACGGCGGTTCCGCAGATATTATGATGCCTGGAGAGATAGTGTTGATAATGGCATCTACACTGGATTCACGCCGCCCATACTACGGAAACGACATGTCTTTCAGCTTCAGTCAGCCTGTATATCTGAGCAAAGACTACTCAGACATCATGGGTTATGGCTGGAATCCGCGTGCAGGCTCCAGCAACCGATTCGGTGGCCACAATGTCAGGCCGGTAAGAAAATATTGATTTTTATGAAAACGAAGCTGCTCCTGTCAATCGCATGCCTGGCTCTTATTGCATCCTGTTCACAAGAGCAGGC
>JAGHUW010000065.1 GCA_018064625.1 Candidatus Cryptobacteroides equifaecalis
TTTGGGATTACAAAGGTAGTGAACTTTTTTGAAATTCCAAACTTTTTCAACAAAAATTTCAAAAAAATTAATTCTGTTTGCTGTTTTTAGGGTCGCAGGTAACATCGATACCCAGTTTCTTGAAGGTTTTCTGATCCACTTCGCTGAGCATTACTGTCGAGTGAGCCTGGCTTCCCTTGAGCTGAGGCAGGGTGGCGAGAGCCATCTGGCAGTTCTCGTCAAACAGACTCAGCATGGATATCGCAACCAGAACCTCATCTGTGTGAAGGCGAGGGTTCTTTCCATGAAGATAATTGACCTTTGTCTTCTGGATAGGCTGAATCATGTTCTTCGGTATAAGTTTTACCCTGTGGTTGATTCCGGCAAGGTGTTTTGTTGCGTTGAGAATCAAGGCTGCACTAGGGCCGAGCAGGGAGCTTGTCTCTGCGCTGATAAGCTTGCCGTCCGGCAGCTCCAGGGCAAGGGAATCAGTTCCTGATTTCTCCTGCCTTTCCTTCGCGGCCACGGTTGCCTTTCTGTCGGCAGTTGTGAGCTTCATCTGGCGCATCAGCAGGGCTATCTTGTTCAATTCGGCCTCGTTGTCCTTTCCGGAGGCAAGGTCGCAGAGGGCTCTGTAGTAGCGGCGGATTATTTCCTGCCTGCTGGCTTCGCGGCAGACTTCGTCGTCGCAGATGCAGTAGCCGGCCATGTTCACACCCATGTCGGTAGGGGACTTGTAAGGGCTTTCTCCGTAGATTCCCTCGAAAATGGCGTTGAGCACAGGGAAGATCTCAATGTCTCTGTTATAGTTGACGGTAGTCTCGCCGTAGGCCTCGAGATGGAACGGGTCTATCATGTTGACGTCGTTCAAGTCTGCTGTGGCAGCCTCGTAGGCAACGTTTACCGGGTGCTTTAGAGGAATGTTCCAGATAGGGAAGGTCTCGAATTTGGCATATCCGGCTTTCACGCCTCTCTTGTTCTCATTGTAGAGCTGTGAAAGGCAAACGGCCATTTTTCCGCTGCCTGGGCCCGGAGCCGTCACCACAACGAGAGGGCGTGTCGTCTCCACGTAGTCGTTCTTTCCGAATCCTTCGTCAGAATCTATGAGATCCACGTTGTGAGGGTAGCCGTCGATAAGATAGTGGTAATAAACCCTGACTCCCATCTTCTCCAGATGCTCCCTGAAACTAATTGCACTGGCCTGGCCATTGAAGTGGGTGATGACAACGGAACTTACATATAGTCCGCGCTCTGTGAACACCTCGCGCAAGCGGATCACGTCCTTGTCGTAGGTGATGCCGAGGTCACTCCTGGTCTTGTTCTTCTCAATGTCTGCGGCGCTGATTACCATTACAATCTCTGCGTCGTCCTTGAGCTGCAGGAGCATCTTGAGCTTGCTGTCCGGCTCGAAACCGGGAAGCACGCGGCTCGCGTGATAGTCGTCAAACAATTTTCCTCCGAATTCCAGGTACAGTTTGTCCCCGAAATGAGAGATGCGTTCCTTGATGTGTTCCGATTGGATTTTGAGATACTTCTCGTTGTCGAACCCGTACTTCATAATGCTTTTTTCTATGTTTCCGGGTCACAAAAGTAAGAAAAATTATTTCAGGAAGCAAAAGAATACCGCAGCAATTATGCATCCGAATGCCGCTATGTGGTTCCACTGGATGGGCTGGCTCTTGAATACCACGGCGCAGATTATGGTGAATACTGTGAGTGATATGCACTCCTGTATTATCTTGAGCTGCATGAGGTTGAAAGGGCCTCCGTTGATGTTGGAACCTATCCTGTTTGCCGGTACCATCGCACTGTATTCGAAGAAGGCGATGGCCCATGAAGATAAGATGATGAGTATGAGCGGCCAGTTGTCGTTGATGTGCATTTCCGAGAGCTTGAGCTGCCCGTACCATGCAAAAGTCATGAAAATATTGGAGATGACCAGTAATAAGATTGTCCAGAAAGCCTGCATGATTCCAAGTTTTTGAAAAAACGGCGCAAATATAGCTTATAAATTTGTAAATTTGCATGTTATGACACTCATTAAATCGATTTCAGGTATCAGGGGAACAATAGGCGGGCCGCAAGGCGGTGGTCTCACCCCTGTGGATATTGTAAAATTCACATATGCATATTGTGCAACCCTTTCCCAGCGCAAACCCCAGCCTAACGGCGAGCGCTACAAGATAGTGGTGGGACGCGACGCCCGCATTTCCGGAGAGATGGTTGAACAGCTCGTCTGCGGCACCCTTGTTGCCTGCGGCGTGGACGTCGTGAAGTGCGGCTTTGCCAGCACCCCTACGACTGAGCTTGCAGTAGGATTCGCCGGGGCCGACGGAGGCATCATCCTCACGGCCAGCCACAACCCTCGCCAGTGGAACGCCCTCAAGCTCCTTAACGACAAGGGCGAGTTCCTCACTGCCGCCGAGGGCCAGGCCATACTCGACCTCGCTGAGAGCGGAGACTTCGACTTCGCCCCTGTCGACGAACTCGGACATATAGAGGAGCATGACTACACCGACGAGCATATCGACGCAGTGCTTGCCCTCGAGGCGGTGGACGCCGAGGCCGTTCGTGCCGCAGGTTTCAAAGTCGTCCTGGACGCAATCAACTCCGTAGGCAGCATCATCATGCCGCGCCTGCTGGAAAAGCTTGGCGTTGAATGCATTACCCTCAATGGCGAGCCGACGGGCGACTTTGCCCACAACCCGGAGCCGCTGCCGAAGAACCTCGTGGAGCTCAGCAGCACCGTTGTGGAGCAGAAGGCCGACCTCGGAATCAGCGTCGACCCGGACGTGGACCGTCTTGCCTTTATCTGCGAGAACGGCGAACCTTTCGTAGAGGAATATACCCTCGTGGCCGTTGCAGACTACCTTCTTGACGAGGCAGTGAAGAAGGGTGTAAGTCCGCTTCACACAGTCTCCAACCTTTCTTCGAGCCGAGCCCTCAGGGACGTCACGGAGGCTCACGGAGGCACCTACTTCGCTGCGGCTGTAGGCGAGGTCAACGTCACCACCAAGATGCATGAGGTGGGAGCCATCATCGGCGGAGAGGGCAACGGAGGCGTCATCTATCCTGCTTCCCACTGCGGACGCGACGCCATGGTGGGCGTGGCTCTCTTCCTGAGCAACCTTGCTCACAAGAAGCTCAGCGCCAGCGCCTACAAGGCGACCCTGCCTCAGTATTTCATCGCCAAGAACCGCATGGACCTGAGCGACGCAGAGCAGATAAACCGCATCCTGGAGGCCATGAAGCAGCATTTCGCCTCAGAGAAGGTGAACACCATCGACGGCGTGAAGATAGACTTCGAGCAGAAGAAGCAGTGGGTGCATCTGCGCAAGTCAAATACCGAGCCTATCATACGCATCTACTCCGAGGCTGCTACCGAGGCTGAGGCACAGGCCCTGGCTGACGAGGTAATAGCCATAGCAAACGGCATTCTGAATGTTTAGCTTCAGAACCACTCCTATTGAGGAGCAGCTGGATAAAGCCCTGATTGACGGAAAGGTGGGCGTGTTCTGCACCCAGAACTCCTGGAACACGGAGAAGGGCTGCTACACCTACGACTTCTTCCGTCAGAGGGGGAATCTTGCGAAGATCTTCTCCCCAAGGGATACTGAGCTGACGCCGGGGACCAACCATATAGAATGGGATGCGGCCGACCTTGATGGCTTGAGCGCCGTGGTTGTTGAAATCCAGGATGTGGGCAGCAGATACTTCAACTATACCAGAGACGTGATGCAGCTGCTCTCCATGAGGGCGCGCAGTTTCGATGGCCCGGCCATATACATAGTGGACCATATCAATCCGGCGGGAAGGGTGGTCGAAGGGACCATCCCTGCCATAGAGGCCGATACCTGGACTCCGAAGGTGGCGCACAGGCACGGGCTTACCCTTGGTGAGCTCTGTCTTCTGTATTACAATGAGATAGATGCCAAGTTCCCGTTGCATGTGATATCCGCAAGGGTGTCCGGGGTGGGGAAGGACCTCATGCCATGGACCATAGCTCCGGCATCTGATATCCCTGGACTCTTCACCTGCTCCATGTATTCCGGAGGTGGACTCTGGAACAACACCAACGTTACCCCTGCCATAGGTACGGCAAGGCCATATGAGTACTTCGGAGCTCCTTTCATAAAGACAGAGGATGTTCATCTGCTGCCTTCTCCGCGAGGGGTGATGATGAGGCCTTGTACATTCACGCCTGCTGCCGGACGCTATGAGGGAGAGAAATGCAATGGTTACCAGATCATGCTGGAACCCGGGGCGCAATACCATTCACTTTTGCATACCCTTCTTCTCATGAGGTGCTTTGCTGAACGTTACCCGGAATTCGAGATGGATGACAGCCTCTTCGTGAAGGTGGCGGATCCCGTGATAGAGGCCTATCTCAAGGGTGAGATAAGCTTCGATGTGGTGCAGGAACATGTGAAGGTTGAAGAGCAGAAGTGGATAAGAAAGGCAAAAAGATTCATTCTTTATGAAGATGCACCATACAGAATGAAGTAATTGTTGCATTTTAGGAATATTATCCTTATCTTTGCCGCGCAAAATTTTTAAAGCTTTAAGAATATGAAAAAAGGAATTCATCCCGAAACCTACCGTCTTGTAGCTTTCAAGGATATGTCCAACGAAGATGTGTTCATCACACGCAGCTGTGCCAACACCAAGGAGACCATCGTGGTTGACGGTGTAGAGTATCCGCTCGTGAAGATAGAGATCTCCAACACCTCTCACCCATTCTACACAGGTAAGGTGAAGATCATCGACACAGCAGGACGTGTGGATATGTTCTACCAGAGATACAAGGCAAGAAAGAAATAATCATCTTTCTTACTGGATTTCAAAGAGGTCTGCCGATAGGCTGGCCTCTTTATTTTTTGCTATGTCAGAGCGTGTAATATCTTGCATTTGAGGGGGATTTTTTGCAATTTTGTATGTTAATACAAAACTGAAAAATGACAAAGCAGAAAATCGGCACATTGTGTGTGCATGCAGGCTATCAGCCCGGTAAGGGAGAGCCAAGGCAGATGCCAATAATCCAGAGTACCACCTTCAAGTACAATACCAGCGACGAGATGGGCCGTCTCTTCGACCTTGAGGATTCAGGCTATTTTTATACACGTCTTCAGAACCCTACCAACGATATGGTTGCAGCACGCATCGCTGCCCTTGAGGGTGGTGTTGCCGCCATGCTTACATCGTCAGGCCAGGCTGCGAATTTCTTCGCATGCTTCAACATCTGTGAGGCCGGTGGTCATATGATAAGCACTGCCAGCATCTACGGAGGAACCTACAATCTTTTCGGAACCACCTTCAAGAAGATGGGCATAGATGTCACTTTCGTGGATCAGGATGCCAGTGACGAGGAAATTGAGGCTGCATTCCGCCCCAATACCAAATTGGTCTTCGGAGAGACCCTCTCAAATCCGGGAGTCCGCGTCCTTGATATTGAACGCTGGGCAAAGATCGCGCATTCACATGGGCTTCCGCTCATCGTGGACAATACCTTCCCGACCCCAATCAACTGCCGTCCTTTCGAGTGGGGCGCAGATATCGTGACGCACAGTACCACCAAGTACATGGATGGACAGGGAGTGCACGTTGGAGGCTGCGTGGTTGACAGCGGTAATTTCGACTGGGAGGCAAATGCAGACAAGTTCCCTGGACTCTGCACCCCTGACCCTTCATATCACGGTCTCACCTATACCAAGAGCTTCGGCAAGCTTGCCTATATCACAAAGGCAACAAGCCAGCTGATGCGTGACTTCGGCTGCATCCAGGCACCGCAGAACGCATTCTATCTCGGCCTCGGCCTTCAGACTCTTGAGGTTAGGGTAAAGAGACATGTTGAGAATGCCCGCAAGGTCGCAGCCTACCTCGCTGGAAATGAACTTGTGAAGTGGGTACATTTCTCTGAACTTGAAGGAGACAGCCAGCACGAACTCCAGCTCAAGTACCTTCCTGGTGGAAGCTGCGGCGTGATGGCCTTCGCGGTCAAGGGTGACAGGGCTTTTGCCAACAGGTTCATGGATGCCCTGAAACTCATTACCATAGAGACACACGTGGCAGATTGCCATACCTGCATACTCCATCCTGCATCACATACCCACAGGCAGCTCACGGACCAGCAACTCCAGGAGGCCGGAGTTGATCCGGATCTGATGAGGCTCAGCATTGGTCTTGAGGATGCCGAGGACATAATTGCAGATATCGATAATGCTCTCAAAGTAGCTTGCGAAGGATAATGCAGAGACACATTCTCAATTTCAATACGGAATTCAGGTTTGAGGCGGGAGGGGTGCTCCCGTCTCTGACTGTTGTATATCACAGCTCTCCAAGGGAGTACAGGCCTGGGGACAGAGTAATCTGGATTTGCCATGCCCTCACTGCAAACAGCGACGTGGAGGACTGGTGGCCGGATATGTGCGGAGAGGGAAAGATATTCGATCCGTCAAAGGATTTCATCATCTGCGTGAACATGCTGGCCTCGCCTTACGGCAGCAGCAGCCCTTCCAGCATAGATCCAACGACAGGTCAGCCATATTATTTCAGCTTCCCGAAAGTTACCGTCAGGGATGTGATACAGGCTACCATCATGGTACGCAAAGCGCTTGGGATAGAGTCCATAGATCTTCTCGTTGGATCGTCCGTGGGTGGTTTCCAGGCCGTTGAATGGGCAGTCACGGAGCCGGACGTAATCAAGAATGCTATCTTCATCGCAACGGCACCGAGGGTCCCTGCTTATCTTACGGCGTATAATGAATCTCAGCGCATGGCCATGGAGGCCGACCCGACTCTCCGGGAGGCCCTTTCCCTCAAGGGAGGTCAGGCAGGACTCGAGGCAGCCAGAGCCATAGCGCTCATTTCCTACCGCAGCTTCGAGGGTTACGAGCTGACGCAGACAGATGCAGACCCTGATACTCTCTTCGCGGCTAGGGCCTGCTCGTACGAGCGCTATCAGGGAAAGAAACTTTCGGCCCGTTTCGATGCCTACTCCTACTGGTATCTCTGCGATATGCTGGACAGCCATAACGTAGGTCGCGGACGCGGCGGGGTCGAAGCTGCCCTTGGCCGCATCACGGCAAAGACCGTGGTCATAGTGATAGACAGTGATTCACTGTTCCCGCCTGTTCTTATGAAAAGGATGGCAGATGCCATTCCAGGCGCGGTTTTCCATCAGTTCTCGTCAAAGTTCGGTCATGACGGATTC
>JAGHUW010000155.1 GCA_018064625.1 Candidatus Cryptobacteroides equifaecalis
CACTACCCCCTCAAAGTAGCGTGTCTACCATTTCACCACTACCGCATTTCGTATTTCGGGACTGCAAATATAGATATAATTTTTGTAAGTGCAAATGATTCCCTATATTTTTTCATTAATTTTTGAGAATTCGCATCCGCAGAACAGCTGATTGTAAAAGCCCTGCTCGCGTATTATCTCCCCACGGCGCGGCTGAAGCCCTCCCTTGCGCCAGTTCTGAGGCCACCATACAACGGAACTTCCCGCGCACGCAGCCTCCCCTGCCGCATTCACCTGCTCAAGATCCTTCCAGCGCGAGGATGCCAGAGTGGTGGTCAGCACATCGAATCCGTTCTGCCCGGCATAACTCACGGCCCTTCTCAGGCGGAAAAGGAAGCAGGCGGAGCAGCGCCGTCCCCTTTCCGGCTCCCTTTCAAGGCCGCGCACCGCCTCCAGCCAGGCCCTGTGATCATAGTCGTCATCGACCACCGGCACGCCGCTGGCGGAGCAGTAGCGCTTCAGCTCGGCCTTTCTCAGCTCATATTCATCGGCCGGAACTATGTTGGAATTGCTGAAAAAGACGGTAGGGACAATGCCGTTCGCAAGCATGCACTCTATCACCGCCCCGGAGCAGGGGGCGCAGCAGGAGTGCAGCAGGACTCGGCCCGTACCGGCCGGCAGTTCAAGCTCAAGCATTCTCTATAGAGTTTATGTCCACCAGATTGTTGAGTATTGCGTAGGCCGTGAGCCCGGCAACGCTTTTGATTCCCGTCTTGCCCGTGATATTCTTCCTATGGGTTATGACGGTATTTATGGAGATATTCAGCCTGTCGGCAATTTCCTTGTTCAGAAGGCCCTGGGCCACATATTTCAGAATTTCCTTTTCTCTGTCCGATAGTTCCTCCCTGCTGCTTCCCTCCTCCTGCTCGCGCTGAGGCTGGGCCTTGAGCATGCTTGGAGGCATGTTCTCCAGCAGCCTCACAAGCGGTTCCATCACCTCGTCCTCAACGTAGGTATGGCGTTTGAAATCTTCCTTGAGTCGGCTCATGAAAGCGAAGAGAGCCTCCTTCTCCTGCTGCTCGCCATTGTCTGCCAGAGACAGCTGGAGTATGCTCTTGAGGTCAGAGAGCTTCTCATCTATGTTGGAATGCGTGTCGCAGAACTGGTCTATCCTCAACTCCGGGTTGCGGTTGCCGTCCAGAAGATTCTGTATATAAGGTATGACCTCACATTCCTCCTTCTCGAAGTGCCTGTTGAGCTCCATCTTGTACTCCGTGAAGAACTTCCATATGATCTTTCTCTGGTTTTCCGAGATATTGGCTATGAGCGACTCTATGGCCGATGAAAGGGCCACGAGGGCCGTCGTGGTGTAGTAGGAATGGGATTCCTGCAGATACCTTATGATCTCCCCTATGAGATTCGAGATCTTGGGGACCGGGGAGAAAGTGGAATTGATGGAACTGTTCATGAAGCAAATTTACAAAATCTCATTTTCTGCAACAAGTATCTTTCAGGGAACAGGATGTGCAGGACGAGGAACAATCACTTTTCCCACGGCTACGGAGCACGCTTCTCAGAGCTGCAGCCACCGCGCAGCCCACCAAAAGCAGAACTATGCAACTCACCGCATTCATCCCAGGAAGATCATGGCAACATTATATGCAAACAGGGCGGCGACCCAGGCCACAACGCACTGGAATGCGATCATGAACGCAGCCCAGCCCGTACCCAGTTCCTTTCTAACTACGGAAATGGCCGCTACGCAAGGGGTGTAGAGCAGGCAGAATACAAGAAGGGCCACAGCCCCTGCCGTGTTTATTACGGAGCAGGCGCCAAGTACCTCCATGGAAGAGACCACAGCCTCCTTGGCAAGGAATCCTGATATCAAAGAGACTACGACCTTCCAGTCTCCGAGGCCCATAGGGGCGAAGAGCGGAGCTATCTGACCGGCAATCCAGGCCAGCATGCTGCCCGCCCCACCAACGACCGGCTCAAAGCGGAAGTTGAAGGACTGGAGGAACCAGATCACGACCGTGGCCAGGAAAATGACGGTGAATGCGCGCTGAAGGAAGTCCTTTGTCTTCTCCCACAGAAGCTGCGCCACATTGCGCAGGGCCGGCATGCGGTAGTTCGGAAGTTCCATCACGAAAGGAGTTGCCTCCGAGTGGGTGCCCACATGCCTCATGCAGAGAGCCACCAGCACACCTATGAACATGCCCGTGAGGTACAGAGACACCAGCACCAGACCGCCATGCCCCGGAAAAAAGGCCGCTGCCAGGAAGGAATACACCGGTATCTTGGCCGAGCAGCTCATGAAAGGCGTAAGCAGTATGGTCATCCTGCGGTCTCGGGAAGACGGGAGGGTGCGGGAGGCCATAACGGCCGGAACCGAGCAGCCCAGGCCTATCAGCAGAGGCACTATGCTCCGGCCGGAAAGTCCTACGCGTCTGAGTATCTTGTCCGTCACGAAGGCCACGCGGGCCATGTATCCGCTGTCTTCCAGCATCGACAGGAAGAAGAACAATATTATGATTATAGGCACGAAGCTGACTACTGCGCCGACTCCCCCGAAGATGCCGTCGCATACAAGCGAGCGCACGGTGGCGTTGACGCCTGCACTTTCCATAGCCGAGCCGACGAGGGCGCCCAGGGCGTCGATTCCCCTTTCCAGCAGGGCCTGCAGCGGCGCACCCAGCACATCGATGCTGAGCCAGAGCACGAGGGACATCACCAGCACGAAGATGGGAAGAGAAGTCCATCGGCCCGTAAGTACGCTGTCCATGCGACGGCTGCGTCTGGTTTCCCTGCTCTCGCCGGGCTTAACTACCGAGCGCGCGCAGAGCCTGTCTATGAAGGTGAAGCGCATGTCCGCGATGGCGGCGGCACGGTCCATCCCGCGCTCTTCCTCCATCTGCCTGATCACAGCCTCTACCATTTCCTTTTCCGCATCGGTCAGGCCGAGGGCCTCCAGGATCATGCCGTCTCCCTCCGCTATCTTGGTGGCGGCGAAGTGCGCCGGGATGCCGGCCTGCTGGGCATGGTCCTCGATGAGATGCTTGATGCCGTGAAGGCAGCGGTGGACCGCTCCTCCGTTGTCGTCCTTGCCGCAGATGTCCGTGCAGGCAGGGGCCTCCCTGTAGCGGGCGACGTGCATGGCATGTGACATCAGCTCGTCTATACCCTCGTTCTTCATGGCCGACACCGGCACCACAGGGATGCCGAGCATGCTTTCCATCTCGTTGATTCTTATCGCACCTCCGTTGCCGCGTACCTCATCCATCATATTGAGGGCAAGAACCATAGGTATGCCCAGTTCCATCAGCTGCACCGTGAGATAGAGATTGCGCTCTATATTGTTGGCATCCACCACATTGATAAGGCCCGCAGGCCTTTCCCTAAGGATATAATCCCTGGTGACGATTTCCTCCGTGGTGTACGGGGAGAGCGAGTAGATACCCGGAAGGTCCGTCAGAACGGCATCCGTCTGGTGCAGGATCTCACCCTCCTTCTTGTCCACGGTGACTCCGGGGAAGTTGCCCACATGCTGATTCGAGCCTGTGAGCACGTTGAAGAGTGTGGTCTTGCCGCAGTTCTGCTGACCGGCGAGGGCAAAATTCAGGACCGTACCCTTGGGAAGGGCATTTTCCTCATCCTCATGATTGTGGTAACGGCCACCCTCGCCCAGACCAGGGTGAGAGTTGGCATCCTGAAGGGTGAAATGATAGCCGAATTCGTCCGACCCCTTCCTCTGCTCGGGAACTCCCGACACAAGTTCCACGTCGATATCCGCAGCTTCCGCCAGCCTCAGGGAGAGGGAGTAGCCACGGACCTTCAGCTCCAGAGGATCACCCAGCGGAGCACGTTTCTCCAGCTTGAGAACCACCCCGGGAGTGATGCCCATATCCAGCAGATGGGCACGAAGGGACCCTTCGCCACCTACCTTCAATACTTTCGCATACTGCCCGTTTTTTAATTCAGATACTTTCATTTGCCATTACAAAGTTACTGCAGAATGAAAAAGAAGGCAATCACAATTTGTAAGTATTTTGTCATTATCAATCTTTTGTTTATCTTTGCCAGGATGTTCCTCGGGAAGGAACAATTTTAGGTTTAACTTTTTAAAACAGATTCACAATGGCTGTTAAAATCCGTTTACAGCGCCACGGTAAGAAGAATTTCGCATTCTTCCACATTGTAGTGGCAGACTCACGTTCTCCACGTGATGGTCGTTACATCGAGCAGATCGGCTCTTACAATCCAAACACCAACCCTGCAACAATCAATCTCGATTCAGAGAAGGCTCTCGCATGGGTTAAGGTTGGTGCTCAGCCAACCCTCGTTTGCCGCAGGATCCTCTCTTACGAGGGTGTTCTCCTTCGTCATCACCTCGACGGTGGTGTAGCAAAGGGCGCACTCACACAGGAGCAGGCTGATGCAAAGTGGAATGCATGGAAGGCAGAGAAGGACGCCAAGCTCGAGGCTAAGAAGAGCGGTCTCAAGAACGCTGCAATCGAGGCTAAGAAGCTCGCTCACGCTGAGGAGGCTAAGGTAAATGCCGCTCGTGCCGAGGCTATCGCCAAGAAGGCTCAGGAGCTCGCTGCTGCACAGGCTGCCGCTGAGGCAGAGGCTGCTGCAGAGACTGTAGAAGAGACTCCAGCAGAGGCATAATGCCGCAGATCGCCAAAGTTCTCAAGTCCAACGGCACCGACGGAGGTATCCTCATCGGAGTGAGAGATATTGAGATAGGGCAGATTGACCTTAAGGAACCGGTGTACATCGAATTCGATGGACTGCCGGTTCCTTTCTTCATTCTCGACCTCCAGCAGAAAGGCCGGGACAAGGCTGTTGTCCACCTCAACGACGTGTGCAATCTGCAGGACGCCGAGGAGCTGGTGGGACGCGCCGTATTCGTGGAAGGGGAATGGGAAGAGGAGGACGAGGAAGACTTCACCGGCTGGACCGTCTATGACAGGGGCCGGCGTCTGGGTGAGGTGAGCGGAGTGGAACCCATTCCGGGAAATCTCTGTCTCTATGTGGAGACAGACAACGGGGAGGCAATGATCCCGCTTCATGAAGACTTTGTCCTTTCCGTGGATGAAGACAAGGAGGAACTCTTCCTCGACCTTCCGGAAGGACTTTA
>JAGHUW010000180.1 GCA_018064625.1 Candidatus Cryptobacteroides equifaecalis
CAATCCGGCAAGATTCCCCATGCAGTGATGTTCCATGAGGATGACGGTGGTGATGCGTTCCGCATAGCCATTGCCTTCCTTGACAGTTTATACAAGGGTAATCCAAGGATTTCCAAACTGATACATCCGGACCTGCACTTCATCTTCCCCACGGCGGCGGGTTCTGTGTCCGAGCAGTATCTGGAGAAGTTCAGGCCGCTTGCCCTTTCGAATCCTTCCTTTACCGAATCCGAGCTTGCCGCAGCCATGGGCATAGAGGGAAAGAATTCCCTCATCGCAGTGAGCGAGGCGAAGCATCTGCTTGATGTTCTGAGCCTCAGTGCTCTGGAGGGCGGTTACAGGTCCGTGATCTTTTTCTACCCGGAGAAGATGAACCAGGAGGCCGCCAACCGTCTGCTCAAGCTCATTGAGGAGCCTCCGCAGCAGACTCAGTTCGTGTTCATCACCCACGCTCCGGAGAAGGTGCTTCTGACCATATCTTCCCGTTGCCAGAGAATCAGGGTTGCATCTTCCCACGCAGCGGAGATCCCCGAGCCGGAGGATGGGGCTGAACTTCTGGGCAGGCTCATGTCGGCCCTTATCTCGCGCAATCTTTATGCGGCGCTGGAGACGGGGGAGGCGATAGCTGCTCTGCCGTCGCGCGAAAGCGTGAAACTTTTTTGTAAATTTGCATCCGATCGCATGCGCAGGGTTTTCCTTGTACAGCAGGGCCTTCTGGGGCTCTCCCCAGAGGACGCACAGACTCGCGAGTGGGCGGGGAAGTGCAGGAAATCCTTTCCCCGCGTTGCTGTGGATGCCTTCAGCCGGGCTGTCGGCTTGATAGACAGGAATGTTAACATCAAGATCGTCTTTACGGATCTTGTGAACAGATTATATACAAACTTATGAACCAGGAATCCATACAGTATGACTGCTTCCGCGGTTGCGTTGTGACCCATGACCAGCAGACAGGTGAGACAAATTGCTCCTACAGGGTAGGTTGCTGCAAGCTCGAGGCCTATAACTGGCTGAAGAATGCGGATGACGGTACCTTTTCCAATCTTTTTGAGGTGCGCTTCAAGAATACCAGAAAGGGTATCTATGTCAATGATTCCGCCCAGAGCATACATCAGGGCGACCTGGTCATCGTGGAGGCCACTTCCGGTCAGGATCTGGGTATCGTGACCCTCGAGGGCCCGGTTGTGGGCAGGCAGATGAAGGCCAAGGGCATCGATGCGGAGAACACCGTGTTCAAGAAGATTTACCGCAAGGCCCGCCAGACGGATATAGAGAAGTGGCAGCAGGCCATAGCGCGCGAGCAGGAGACCATGATCAAGGCCCGCAAGATCGCCGCTGAAATGGGCCTGGAGATGAAGATAGGTGACGTGGAGTTCCAGGGAGACGGGTCCAAGGCCATCTTCTATTATATTGCCGACGGCCGCGTGGACTTCCGCCAGCTCATCAAGGTCTTTGCCGAGGAGTTCCGCATCCGCATAGAGATGAAGCAGATCGGCGCCCGTCAGGAGGCCGGGCTGATAGGAGGCCTGGGCGTCTGCGGAAGGGAGCTCTGCTGCGCGAACTATATCACTTCTTTCCAGAGCATCTCCACGGCGGCGGCACGCTGCCAGGACCTTTCTCTGAACCCGCAGAAGCTCGCTGGACAGTGCGGAAAGCTCAAGTGCTGCCTTAATTACGAGGTTGATACCTATATGGACGCGCATTCACGCATTCCTAAGGTCGTGGAGCCGCTGGAGTTCGAGGACGGACTGGCTTACCTGCGCAAGACAGACATCCTTCGCGAGCTGATGTATTTCTCTTACGACAAGTCTTCCGACGCCGACCTCTATCCTCTTGCTGCGGCCGACGTGGCGGAAATCATCAAGATGAACCGCAATGGCGTGAGGCCGGAGTCTTTGCGCGAGGAACCGGAGCCTAAGGTTCCTGAGTTCGTGACAGCGGTGGGCGACGACAGCATCAGCCGCTTCGACGCACCGAAGAGGCGCAAGAGCCGCTCAAAGAACAGGAAGAAGGGCAATAACAACGGCAATAAGTAATGAAAGCCGGCCGCCTTTTCCTGCTTCTTCTTCTGTTTGTACTCGGGGCTTGTGAGAAGCCCTCCGAGTATTCATATTTCATTCACTCAGATGAGGTTGAGGGCGGTCCTTATGTTTTTCTGCTTGACAATCCGGACAGTCTGAATACTTACGATCTGTCTTTCTACACGGGAGCGGGATGTGAGTACGGAGCGGATGTGCGGCTTGATTTGATATGGATTGCTCCGGACAGGAGCATTTTCAAGGAGAAGGTTTATCTCCAACCTACAGAGACTGCCGGCAGCGTTCAGCTCTACCGGAGCGGGGTAAGACCTGGCAGTGTGGGACAGTGGGTTCTGCTGGTCAACGTGATACATGCGCCCGAGTTCTTCCCGGGACTGGGCATAGTTTCAAAATGTACAGAGAATGGGACACGATAAATTAAGGAAATTTGCAGAGAACGAGACTTTCGAGTGTCTTCTGCAGCCATCTGCTCAGGATCTTCTGGAGGATGGATATATGAATCTGAAGGACCATCCGGTGAAGGGTCACTGGGCGGAGAGACTGAGCGGGGACATAGTCCTCGAACTCGGTTGCGGCAAGGGTGAATACACGATAGATCTTGCCCTGCGTAATCCTGAGAGGAGCTATATAGGGGTGGATATCAAGGGCGCCCGTCTTTGGAAGGGAGCCAAGTACGCCACCGAGCATAAGCTCCCCAATGTGAATTTCCTCAGGACAAAGATAGAGTTCATCAATGCTTTCTTTGCTCCTGGTGAGGTCTCGGAGATCTGGCTGACCTTCTCAGATCCGCAGATGAAGAGCGAGAACTCACGTCTTACCTCCCCTCTGTTTCTGGAAAGATATCGCAGGATGCTCAAGCCGGGCGGCATTGTGCATCTGAAGACCGATTCGCAGTTCCTCCACGAGTATACCAAGGCCGTATGCGAAGCCAACGCTCTCAAGGTTCTTGCCTGCACCAATGATCTTTATTCGCTGGCCGGCAGCAGTCTTTGCGCTGCGGACACTGCCATTCCGGCAGAGGTGTTCGAGGTGCAGACCTTCTATGAGAAGATGTTCCTGGACCAGGG
>JAGHUW010000108.1 GCA_018064625.1 Candidatus Cryptobacteroides equifaecalis
GGCATCATGGATTCTTTTTTCAACGGAGGAATGTCGCTATACGTCCAAAAGTAAAGGTCATTTCCTTCACTGCGTGAGATGGTTGGCCCATCCGACGAACGGTACATTATCCTTGTCCCGGACGGCACGGATATCGAAAAAGAGGCTCTGGTCACAGGTATGTCATAGGTCTTTACCGGAAGAAACACCGGGAACGAAGGGACTCCGTTCTTATACGTAATCGTATATTCATATTCGACGGTATACGGGAACGAGGCTTCCGGGACATAGTAATTGGACACCACGTCATCGACGAGAGAACCGGAAGAATGTATCGTTTCGACATCTGTCAGCTTTGCCTTGATTTTCTTCCCATTGACGATGGTGGTCGCCGAGAATGCCGTGAGCATCCTGTAGCTGTCTGTCGTTTCCGAAAACACGGCAGCTTCTGCACCTTCTTCTGAATTTACCGTGACTCGGCTTTTTACAGAATGAACTGCTCTGTCGCTTGATGACATCACGAATTCTTCCTGAAGCATCTCGACGACAGCTGGCGCAGGTTTCCCTTGCGCATGTACTATTAACGGAGCGACGAGAGTCGCCAACATGCATATCAATGACTTCATCTAGTCTACTTTTCTGACAACTATCATGGACTCGTACACACTACATAAGACTTCCCAGAATTTCTGGAGATCATGATAGTCTGGGACATTCAGGAAGGTCTCATCCTGCTTATATCTGAACTGGAGTGTAGCGGTCTCTCCGCTAGTCTTGTTGGCCTGAAGGAGGATGCTGGCCCCAAGCGGAGCGAAAGCAAGCCTCTGAGAAGACGGTATCTGATCGATCACATATCCATCAGCAACATCAATCATTAAGGAATAGCTACAGAGTTCGGTGCAAGGGAAATCCACGGGATACTGTCTGTCCGGATTCTTGAAATCTGACTTGTCGTGGAACTTTTCGATGAAGGCAGGAACATAAACCATATCTCCAGCGACATCACAATCTTTTTCGAATTCTATTCTAATGCTGCAAGAGCCGGTATAGTCATCCATGTTTTCCGTCGTGATGGACTTGACCTGGATCAACATGTCATTCTCAAACAGGTCAATGAATTTTTCCTCGTCATTGGCATTATGATATGTGCCTTTCACTAAATAGGATGGAATACCCGTATACTGCATTCGGATACTTCCGCTCATCAAGCCTTCCTCATCGATTGTGACACTTACTGAAACAGCCTCGACGTTGCTCTTGACAATACGGCTGAGATCGTCCCAGTACCCACTTCCATCAATCCCAGGAATTCGTCCCTGCTTCACAAGGAAATCAGCCGGAAGAGTGTTGTAATACGCGTCCTTCCTCGATCCGTCCAAGTAGAGTGGATCCAGTCCCTCTCCCTGAATCTTGAGGACAAAGGTGTCGAAAGAGTTAATGCTAGGATGGAAATCCATCACCACGCCATTATTGCGGCTGCGGATGAGGACAGGATCTACCTGGAAACCAGCATGCTTGAGGGCGGAACCAAGAATGGCATTGATGTCTGCGCTGTCGCCGGTTCCCGCCTTGAGCACGTCACCCACGCTTCCCGGCACAAGCGCCCTGATCTTGTTCCACGTCACCTTGCTCAACGTAAGCTCCCTGATCTTGTCGATCTTTTCCATCTGTGTGAGATCCTGTGCCGTTATGGCGTCCACTTCGGACCTGAATCTGCAGTTCGAGTTGAGTACGGTGTAGATATCAGAATCCAAAACAGCCTTGTCCACGTCATTCCAGGTCGTGCTGTAAGTCTTGTAATTAGTAGGCAGTTCAAGCGCCAACAGGTCATAAGTCACGGAAGACATATACTGTGATATGCCATAGACGTGCGCCTCAGCCTTCATCGCAGGGATGTCTATCCCCGTGAAATATTCGTGATGAGTATCCAGAATCATCCTGTCGCCCTGGACAGAGATGACGGATGACTTATCTTCTTCCTTGAAGGCAAGGGTCACAGGGCCGCGCGTAAAACGACTGAACCTTAACCATTTCGGAGTATTGACCTCCAATTCGCTGTAATTAACTGGAACTGAATGCTGGAAATAGTGTGTTCCTACGTCCCAGTAATCGTCAGAATGCATCTCGTACGACAACTCAAGCACCGATCCCACTCTGACCTCAGGAGCAGAGAACGTCAGCTTGGTCGCCTCACTCTCCCTCGTCCTATAGATGGACTTCTTCGGCAGTTTTGTGGCCGTGACATGGCCGTTGTCCATGTTGTAGGTGGTGACGTTGATATTGTACATATCCTCATCGTATCTGTCATAGAGAGTGAAAGAATAATCACCCCAATCCCTTCCGTCTTCCTTCAATATCTTCACTCTCTCGACGTGAGTACAATGCCTTCTCAAATCACCATCGTTTGTCATCTCGATGGCAATCTCCTCACTTTCCCAAAGTACCAGAACGGAAGCGCTTGTGTCCTTGTCAAACGAAGTCATTCCGACCTCCATGTCAGAGACCTTTCCGACTTTGCGCGTAATGTCGACAGACTGTCCATACATCAGACTCGAGAGCAGCATCAGCACTGCCATGGTAGATAATATTCGGTTCATAGTTGACAATTTTTCAAATTTACATAAAATTCGGCGACATTATTCCAATCTTTTACGACAAAAACGCCCTACATTTGTGAATTGATCGAGCCAACACACTTACACCACACTATGAAAAGAATCCTATTCTTCCTTCTCTGCGCCGCTGCGGTTGCATGCCAGAGCGGGTACAAGCCGGAAGGCACCCTCGAGGGCAAGCACGTCCTCTATGTATATGGAGGTTGGGACGGACATGACCCGGGGCCATGCCACGAGTTCCTTCTCCCATGGCTCGAGTCCCAGGGCGCGACCGTGACCTCTTCCGAAGACCTTGACGTCTACACCGATGCCGAGCTCATGGCGGACGTGGACCTCATCATTCAGGCATGGACCATGGGCCGAATCACACCAGCACAGGAGAGAGGCCTCCTCAACGCGGTGAAGAGCGGAACGCCGATTGCCGGATGGCACGGCGGAATCGGAGATTCATTCAGGAACAACACCGAATTCCAGTTCATGGTGGGCGGCCAGTGGGTTGCGCACCCGGGCGGGGTCATCGACTACGACGTGAACATCACCGACCACAAGGACCCGGTCACCAAGGGTCTGAAGGACTTCCACATGGTATCGGAGCAGTACTACATGCATGTGGACCCTAATGTCAAGGTCCTCGCGACGACCACCTTCAACGGAGACCACGCCTCATGGATAGACGGTCACGTGATGCCGGTAGTGTGGAAGACCCAGTACGGCGAGGGCAGGGTGTTCTACTCTTCGCTCTGCCACGTAGTTTCCGATTTCGAGGTGCCCGAGGCATTCGAGATCATGAAGAGAGGTATACTCTGGGCCGCCGGAGAGTAGGAAAGCCAGAGCAGGAAAAACCTGAAACAGAACAAGAATAACTGAAAATGAAACGTATCAATATCATACTTGCCCTCATGTCGGCGGCAGCGCTGGCATCGTGCGCGCAGCAGCCCGTCAATGAGGCTGAAATCCTGCTGAACGACAGAGCACCGCACGGCAACCTCGGCCGCGAGTCCGCAGCTGCCATCATGTCGTTCATCCTGCGCATACTCTTCCCGCAGGAGAAGGAGTAAAGTCCAGATACCTAGAAAGAATAAGCGACACCCAGCTCAGGAATGAGTCCGGCGACAGACCTGGCGAATTCGATCTGGGTGCGTTTTGTCGTGTTCACCCTGGCAGAATCATGCGTCATGCCCCAGGTCACTCCCACCTTCGGGCTCAGCTTTGCGAAGAGCTGGAGGTGCTTGTTGAAGGTGAAGTCAAATCCGAAGTTGAGC
>JAGHUW010000127.1 GCA_018064625.1 Candidatus Cryptobacteroides equifaecalis
TTTCCGAACATATGGGGTAATGACGGCCCGGGAATCAACTTGAATTGTGCCATACGCAAGGGCGACTGGAAACTTGTATACTATTACGAAACAGGAGAAAAGGAGCTGTTCTGTATCCCGGATGACATCGGAGAGAAGAACAATCTGGTCAAAAAGCATCCTCGACTCGTAAAGAAGCTTTCTGCTGAGCTCGGCGAATATCTCAGAAGCGTCGGTGCAGACCGCCCTTCATACAAGTCCACCGGAGCTCCATGCCCATGGCCGGATGAACGATAGTTTTCCAATATGAATTTTAAAATAACTTTTTTACTAACCAATTAACTATTCTCAATTATGAAGCAAAAGACAGAAATGTTTCTCATCTTGTTGCTTTCGGCCTTTGTCAGCGTCAGTGCGTTTGCAAAGGATGCGAATAACAGGACAGATGCTCTCATGGAGAATTCAGAGCAGGATTCTCCAACTGCAAAATCAGACATGACCATCAAAGGCCGCGTCCTGGATGTCAACGGTGCTCCTATTCCTGGAGCTGGCGTGAAAATCAAGGGACAAGCAATAGGAACGGTCACAGACATCAACGGCGCATATCAGTTGGACAAGGTGGCTGTAGGATCTCAGATTGAGTTCTCTTCTCTCGGATTCAGCACAGTAACAGTTGTTGCCGATGCAAATCTTCCAAAGGTGATTGTCCTCAAGGAAGATCAGGAATTGATTGACGAAGTTCTTGTCGTAGGTTATGGTACCCAGCGCAAGCAGGAAGTCACTGGAGCTGTGGCTTCAGTCAAGGAAGGTCAGTTCAACGAGGGAATTACCACCAACGCTTTCCAGATGCTTATTGGTAAGGCTGCCGGTGTCAATGTCAGTCAGACCAACTCGGCACCGGGATCTTCTTCAAAGATTCAGATCCGTGGAGCAGGTTCCATCAACAGCAGCAACGACGCTTTGGTTGTTGTGGATGGTCTTCCAGGCGTTGATCCTTCATCAATCCAGCCTGGTGATATCGAGTCTATCGAGATTCTCAAGGATGCTTCGGCAGCTGCCATCTATGGTACCCGTGCCGCCAATGGTGTTGTTCTCATCACCACGAAGAGCGGATCCAAGGGTGCTGTTAAGGTGAACTTTACAGCTGAAGGTGGTGTTCAGTCCGTTGCAAAGAAGCTTGACCTTCTCAACGGAAGGCAGTATATGGAGACTCTCAATGCCATCAGAACAGAAGGTGGAAAAGACCCTATTTATACTGCTGCTCAGATAGCAGCTGCAGGAGAGGGCACCGATTGGCAGGATGAGATCTTCCGCAAAGCTGCTCCTGTTCAGAATTACAGTCTCTCGATTTCTGGAGCCGGCGAGAAGAGCAACTACTTCGTTGGTTTGGGATATACCAATCAGCAGGGTCTCGTGAAGAGGACAGGAATGGATAAATATAACGTGAGAACCAATGTCAATGTGACTCCGAAGGATTTCCTGCGCTTCAAACTCAATTTGAACTATACCCGCAAGGAAGTCATGTCAACTCCTGAGTCCTTCTCAACCAACGAGAACGCAGGAGCCATCGGTTCAGCTGTCCTTTTCGACCCGTCAATCACTGCGGGAATCAATCCTGAGACAGGAAGGTATTATCAGAATGACTTCATTGCGCTTGATAACCCTTCAGCCCTGGTGGAGGGAGTGACTGCGAAGAGTGCCTCAAACAATGTATATGGTACTTTCACAACAGAGATCGAGCCTCTTAAGAATCTCGTTGCTACTGCAAGACTCGGAGCATCCGTCAATTCATACGGAAACTCCTCATACAACAGCCGTATCACCAAGAACGGTCTGGCTCAGGGCGGCATAGCAACCCAGACAAGGGGTGAGAATCTGCAGTGGATGGCCGAGTTCCTTCTCAGTTATAAGACCACAATTGCAAACAACCACAACCTGAAGGTTTTGGCTGGTGCAACATTCGAGCAGATGCTTTCAGAGTATATGTCAGGAACCGCACGTAAATTCCTGTCCGATGCAACAGGAGTGGACAAGATGCAGAGTGGTGACGCCATCAACGGAGATGATGTAGCTTCATCCAAGGATCGTAACCGTCTGAATGGTTTCCTTGGAAGAATCAACTACGATTACAAGAACAAGTATCTCCTCACTGCATCCTTCAGATATGACGGTACATCCCGTTTCGCAGATTCTCGCAAATATGCATTCTTCCCTTCAGTGGCAGCTGCATGGAGAATCTCTGAAGAGAATTTCCTCAAGAGCACTTTTGTAAACGACCTTAAGTTGAGGGTTGGCTACGGTGAGCTTGGTAACGAAGGTATTGGAAACTATCAGACCATCGAGACACTCACTGCCGGCGGTAAGGCTGTATTCGGAAATGAACTCGTGCAGGGACTCGCACAGTCACGTCTCGTGAATCCGGATCTCCGCTGGGAGACAACAGCTGAAACCAACGTAGGTATTGATTTCGGCTTCTTCAAGAGCAGAATCTACGGTAGCGTCGATTTCTTCATCAGAGATACCAAGGACCAGCTGTTCGATAAGCCTATGCCAAGTGTTGTCGGCTTCAGCAGCATGAAGGTGAATATGGGAACAGTAAGGAATTCCGGTGTTGACTTCACTCTCAATACGGTGAACTTCGACAAGCAGAATTTCGGTTGGACTACCCAGCTCAACCTTTCTTTCCTCAAGAACAAGGTTGTTTCTCTTCCTCCGTTCATCTCTGACCTTATCACAGGTTCTGTAGCCTCATTCATCAATGACTACCAGATTACGAGAGTTGGAGACCCTATCTTCTCATATTTTGGTTATGAGGTGGAAGGTATTTTCCAGACAAACGATGACATCGCACATTCTGCACAGCCTACTGCAAAGCCTGGCTATATCAAATATAAGGACCAGGACGGCAATGGATCTATCGGCCCTGAGGATCGTGTGATTTTAGGTAAGCCTTTCCCTGACTGCACTCTCGGTTTTACCAATGATTTCAGACTTGGCAACTTCAGGTTGAGCATCTTCCTTCAGGGAGTATTCGGTATCAATACCCTTGATGCCCAGACAGTCGAGACCCTCTACCCAGCTAACGAATACAGAAACAGGATGGCAGAGTACTATCTCAACAGATGGACCCCTAGCAATCCTTCAAACAAGTATCCAAGTGGCGTCGATTATGCCAACTACGGTGGTCAGTATCAGATCAACAGCCTTACTGTAGTTGACGCATCATTCCTCAGAATCAAGAATATCCATCTTGATTACAACATCCCTGTCAAGAAGAACAAAGTCATCTCAGGTATTACCGTGTACGGAGCAGTTGACAACCTCTATACATTCACCAACTACAAGGGATTTGACCCTGACGCCAGCTCGGCAGGAAGTTCATCCGTATCAAAGGTCAACTATAACAACTACCCTCTTGCCAGAACATTCAGGGCAGGACTTAACCTGGTATTCTAAACATTAAATGAATTGCAGTATGAAAACAAAACGATACATAGGCTTGTTCGCAACCGCCATGATGGCTCTCACGCTGTCCGGCTGTTACGGTTTCCTCAAGGAAGAAGTTTATACTGAATACGACCCTTCTGTCATTCTGAAAGATGAAGAGGGAGTCAATGCTCTTCTTGCCGGTGCATACAGCAGGTCAAGAATGGTCGGCTACAACAGCCGAAACTATACATATATGATGAGTGAGTTCTGCACTGATATCGCTTTCGAAACCGGCGGTGGTCTTGAGGCTAACTGTGTACCTTACATCAACTTTACCTGGGACGTCGCAAACGGCTTCCTGAATACACACTGGAGCAACATGTACGGTGCCATATCAAGTGCAAACTCTGTTCTTGCCGTTGCAAAAAGCTTGAGTGGTGTGCCTGAAGCCACTGTGCTGAAGGTTCAGGCTGAAGCCAGGTTCATCCGCGCTTCATCTTATTATTACCTGTACAACATCTTTGGAACAACTCCGATCATTGAAATCCCTGATGGAGCGACCCCGGAGGAAATCGAGAAGATAGGTAGTTCAACCCCAAGGGCAGAGAAAGACGTCTTTGTGAAATACATGGTTGATGATCTCGAGTTCGCAGCAAAGCACCTTCCATTAGTGGAGAATCCTATAGGAAGAGCTACCAAGGGTGCGGCTCTTGCTCTCCTTACAAAGCTTTATATGCATGAGAAAAACTGGTCAAATGCTGCAAAGGCAGCACAGGATGTAATAGACCTCAATCACTATTCTCTGTATGACGATTATGTAAAAATGTTCAGTGTAGAGGGAGAGAACAACATGGAATACATATATAGGAACCCATGTCTTGCCATAAACGGTTATCAGAACAACTATATGGCACATGCCTTCCCTCCATCTTATCCTGTTCAGTCAAACTGGGATAACTTCGGTGCACAGTTCAGAACCTATACTGCCTTTTATGATACCTTCGAGGCAAAGGACAAGCGTCTTGGCTGTTTCGTGACGCACTACATAAACACAAGCGGTGTTGAAGTTGAGCTTCTCCGCGAGGGTGACAAGGCTCTTGACAATGCAAGAAGCTTCAAATATGTACCGGATCCTAATGCAGTAGGAGAGTGCCACGGCAATGATCTCGTGCTTATCAGATACGCTGATATCCTCCTTTGCCGCGCAGAAGCTCTTAATGAACTTGATGGTCCTAACAAGGAGAATGTTGGACTTATCAATCAGGTGCGCAAGCGTGCCGGGGCAACCGAGTTGGATGCTGATGATTTTACAAAGGAGACATTGAGAGACTTCATCCTCGCTGAGCGGGCACGCGAATTCTTCTCAGAGGGACTTCGCCGTGAGGACCTCATCAGGCACGGAAAGTTCATCTCCAATGCAGTGGCCCGTGGAAAGAATGCCAAGGACTATCATGTTCTTTATCCTATTCCTCTGAGCCAGATCCAGACCAATCCTAATCTGGTGCAGAACCCTGGTTATCCAAGCGGCAAATAAGTTTTTTAACTTTACACATTGAATCAGAGGATGGCTCTCAAGTACCCCGTTTCCGGGGTCGGAGGTCATCCTCTATTTTTAATGTTATTATGTATTTTTTGTATATTTGTATATGAAAAAAATACTTCTATCATTCCTTGCCTTGATTATCCCCTTCATGGTGGGGTACGGCGCGAATTACACAATTTACCCGATTCCTCAGAAGCAGGTTGCTTGCAACTGTACGGCTTCTTTCAGTGAAAGTGTCAATATTGTAACAGGACCCTCAATTGATGAAGCCACAATCCAAAGGGCAAAAGAGGTGCTGGAAAGCCATGGTCTCATAACGACACAATCCGTAAAGGCATTGAAGGGTGTGTCCAACCTTACGATAGGAGTGAATGAATCTTCGGATGTCGCGGACAGGATCGCAGACAGGATGAAACTTGACAGGAGCGTTTTCTCCCTGTCCAAATATGACCGTCATATTCTCTGCCTCAATGCCGACAAGGCCGGCGTAGCACAGGTTCTGATACTCGGAGAAGACACGAACGCTGCTTTTTGTGGACTCGCCTCTCTGGAACAGATTCTTGACTGCGGCACCACGGAACTTGGTTGTGTGACCATCTATGATTATGCGGACATACGTGACAGAGGTATAATCGAAGGATACTACGGAGTACCTTACAGTGCAGAGGTTACCATGGATCTTTTCAGATTCATGGCCAGATACAAGATGAATACCTATATGTACGGAGCTAAATCAGACCCGTATCATTCTCGCTACTGGTCAGACCCTTACCCTACGGAAATTACTGAGGATCAGAAAAACATAGGTTTCCTTTCTCAGGATATGCTCAGGATGATTACCGAAGTCTCGCACGCTACAAAAGTGAATTTCATCTGGGCGATACATCCGGGTGTTGCTTTTACGGATATGGCGGAGACTGACGTGAACAGCCGTATCATGGATAAATTTGAAAGCATGTACGAGCTGGGAGTACGCCAATTCGGAGTATTCGTGGATGACGTGGGGGTTCCTTATGATGAGCCATCGCTCAAATTGTGTGCTGACAGACTGACAGATCTTCAGAATCGAATAGATACAAGGTGGAATGTCCCTGGAGCATATCCAGCAGATACGGTGAAGGCATTGCACTATGTTCCCCAACTGTATGCCTACTCCTGGACCACACGTGAAAATGCACGTCGGTTCTTCAATTCGCTGAGTACAACTCCTGAAAAGATTAACATATACATCACCGGGCGAGCCGTATGGACGGTCCCGAACAACGAAGATCTGAATGTCGTCAAAGATTTCCTTGGACGATCCACCGGATGGTGGTGGAACTACCCTTGCAACGACAACGACATGACCAAAATATTCCCAATGGACATCTATTCCAATTTCAGGGATGAGCGCCATATCGACAAACTGGCAAGGCTGGAGCCTCTCAATGATGAGAAAACCCTCATAATCAACCCTATGCAGCAGGGTGAGATATCGAAGATCACGCTTTTCAGTGTGGCTGACTACTCATGGAACAGCAGGGCTTTCAATAATGAACAAAGCTGGAGCGCTTCCCTTGCGGCTGTGGTTGGAAAGCAAAATGAAAAGGCATTGCGCACAGTCGCCCCATTCCTTAGATATTTTGATGCAGATGCCATTAAGCTTGACATACGCTACTACAAGGAATCGGTAGAGCGAGGAGATCCAAGGCCGGCGGGTCTGATTAGAAAACTTGAAAATGTGAATCAGGCCTGCAGGGATCTGGCCGTAATGAAGGAATCCTCAAATGAAAGTGACGTGTTGTTTTATGCCGATGTCAGGCCGTGGCTGATGAAACTCGAAGCAATGTCTAGGGAGGCAGTTGCTCTTCTAAAAGGGGAAAAACCAGATCCGACGGATTATGTTCACAATGCGGATTTTCAGTTCAATGTATTGAATGGCATGGGTGAGGACATAAGCCTGACAACTCTTACGGCAGAACCTTCAGCCGAAGTTTTACTTCCATTCATCCAATGGCTGAGGAGTCAGGAAAGATGAAAGGTAAATCCCTGACACTTGGCGACGCTGCTCATCTTTGTGCTCCGGTTTCGTTCGGTAGCATGGTGAAACCAGCCGGAAGTACCTGCAATCTCAACTGTACATACTGCTACTATCTTGAGAAGGCGGGACTGTATGGTGGTCGTGAGCCGGTAATGAGCAAGGAACTCCTCGAAACATACGTTAGGCAATACATAGAGGCTAACGATGGTGATGAGGTGTCCTTCTGCTGGCATGGGGGTGAACCGCTTCTGCTCGGCATAGATTATTTCAGGACAGTTGTGAATCTGCAACAGAAACATGCTCACGGAAAAATCATACGTAATTCTCTCCAGACAAATGGGCTGAAAGTCGATGAGCAATGGTGCCACTTTTTTAGAAACAACGGTTTTCTCATAGGTATTTCGCTGGATGGTCCACGTGATATCCATGATAGATTCAGAAGAACCAAGGTAGGGAAACCCTCGTTCGACAGAGTGATGTCTGCTATACGGTTGTTTGAACGCTACGGTGTGGAGTTCAACACGTTGAGCGTCGTGAATAACGTATGCGAAGGTCGCGGTCTTGAGATATACCGTTTTTTCAGGGATGAGGTCGGAAGCAGATATATGCAATTCCTACCTGCTGCAAATAAGGACCTCCCATGGGCGGTCTCGGGCAAAGGATATGGACAGTTTCTGATTGACATCTTTGACGAGTGGGTGAAGCGCGACGTAGGGGAGTACTACGTCCAGATTTTCGATGCAACACTTGCGCAATGGTGCGGAGTAAATCCAGGCCTTTGCTCAATCGGAGAGGTCTGCTGCGATTCTCTGACCATTGAACACAACGGAGACGTGTATCCTTGCGACCATTTTGTTTATCCGGATTACAAACTCGGAAATATAAAGGAAAACACTCTTAGGGAGATTTATGACTCACCTCAGAGATTAGATTTCGCATTGGCGAAGAGGGAATCATTGTCTGAGGAATGCAGGCAATGTAGATTCCTCTTCACCTGTCACGGAGAATGTCCTGAACATCGAGTGAATGGTAAGAACGTTCTTTGCGAAGGTTTAAAGATTTTCTTTGAGCACGTTTCTCCGGCGATGGATACAATGAGAGAACTGCTGTCTCAAAACAGGGCTCCGGCCGAGATAATGGACAGGTAATCCCTTACCTGTCCATAGCCTTCCGAAGAGCATTCAAAGCTCTTTCTGGCCCATATAAGTCAAGTTCGTCCTTTGTAAACATCCTCAGAGCGCTCTCGATAGCTGCTCCCTTTCTGGAGCCACGTCCATATTCCTCAAGAAGAATAGATGCCTTCTGATAATCCTGAAGGCCTTCCTTCATCCTTTCAAAACGTACGCTGCTGATTCCGCCCGGATAAACGATATAGCAGTCACCCGCAGCCCATGTGCGGAAGCGTGCATCCTTTTTTGGATTCTCTGTCCAACTGTTATATGCCCACCTTAGATAACCGTCAATATTGCGGGAAAGCGAAACCAGCGGAAGCCATGATGCTTCCAGCGGATTGCTTGCAATGAAGGTATTAGGATACTTTTCCGCACAGCAGGTATAATAGGTGGAAATCTGCCCCTTCGCCCTTCTTGCTTCCACGACTCCTTCAGGGTATCCGTCTGCAAAACCAATGCAGAGGTCATCTATTTCGTCTGCGATTGATTCGTTATATGAGCCAGCGAGAGCTACTTTGAATCCGGGAACCACGCTTCTGATAAGTTGCAATGCGGCTTTCATTGATTCCTCTGACCGTTCATCCATTGCCAGGTAAGTCTTCTCGAACCAGCCTTTAGATCTCAGATGCGCTGCAAAATCCTTTATGAAACTGCCCCAGTATTCTTCATAGAGTGAACTGCCCGGTTCAGCATGAATATAAACCTTCTGATCCGTAGCCTGGTCGAAGTAATCGAATGACAGAGCCCATGGGATGAGTGTATAGCAGTTTATCTGACCGTCTATACCCAGCGACATCATGAACTCCACCCACTTGTCGAATACTGTATAATCATAGAGCCAGCTGCCGTCAATCCTCTTGATTTTTGTAACCATCGGGCCGAACGGATCCTCTGTCTGTCCATTCCATGGGCGGTCCATGATTGTGGCTGTGATGACCTTCTGTCCAGCATCAGAGAGCATTTTCATCACTGGTTTCATATATTTGAAATGCTCTTCACTCCAGAGAGGAACATTATGGAAGCGTGCAACTGCATAAGGATTTTGCCACAGGTCCAGATGGAACGGGCTTTCTGAAAGAGGCGGAAGGACCCGGCCGGCGACCCTTACGGAATAATCCAGCTTTGCAAGTACTTTCTCTCCTTCGCAAAAGGACAGGCTTCCCCTATATTTCCCTGGAACAGCATTTTGCGGAATGTTTATACTCATCCACACAGACTGCTTCTGCCCTGTTCCAAGAGATACGGAAGCCCGGTCATCTATCATGTCCGGCACATATACCGCCTTGTAATTCACGGTATCACGAGCTCCGCACTGGTTGTACTGTTCCAGAAGTTCCTCTCCAGCAATAAGGGATATGAAATTCAGCCCCACTCGGGATGCATCAATAACGGACGTCCCGCAAACAAGATCCCCGCTTTTCAGCGTGAGTTCCTTCACAGGGAGTGAAGAACTCACCTCAATCACAGCGTTTATGGTCTCACCCTTCCATGCGGAATTTGAAGGCAGTGGTGAACCCCACTTTACGTTAAGCTCTGCCCTGCATAAAAGCGAGGCGAAAAGCAATGATAGTACAAATGTTATTCTTTTCATGATTTTACAGGTGCTATTTCAAACGAAAAATGAGTTATGAGGCATTATGAGAAATATGTACAACATTCCCTTCCATTAGGATATCCCCCGCGGAATAGGCATAAACAGGGTCATTACCCCAGGTCTCGAAGACATTTCCAATTATCCTGATTCCTGAATGTACCGGACAATCAGGGTCATTCAGTCTATTTGTCGGGTCAATGGAAATCACTGCATCATGATGTCCGCCGTTGCGGGCGCAGTCTATAAAACGGTTATTTCTGATAATAACATCTTTTACTGCCCCGCTCTCGTACCAGCCGTTCGCGTCTCCGCTTATCAGGATGGCACTCATGCCTGTGCGGATGTAGTCATTATTCTCAATGACGACCTTGCGTGGGGTTGACACCAGAGTCCCACGGGTGCTCGTGCGTGTGAATCGGCAACCTCGGATTTCCACCTCGGGCGTCCATGTGAGGTTTTCGACCACGTCTTCAATCGGGATGATGCTTGCCGGTACCGCATCCTCCAGTGTCAGAAGGACTTCATAGTCATTAAGGCGCTCCACACACTTGACTGCTGTCTTAGCCTTGGTTGCAAGACTTGCGGAACTTACGAAACTTACGGAATCACCAGGCCAGAAGGCCTGCATTCCATAGGTTTGATGGTGCATAAATCGAACACGCACCTTGTCATTTGCCGGGATATCTTCGACTCTCAAATATGTGCCGTGGATATTGACAGGGTCATCCTGGGCTCCAGAGAAACGGCAGTCGATGATGCGTACCTTGCCGGCACATCCACTGAAGTGAAAAAAATCGGCAGATGATGCCAGTATGCGCCCGCTCCCTTCTCTTGGCTCGCAGCACACGCGCCTCATGGTTACATCTTTGGAGAATTGACTCACTACACCTATTGCATGAAGATAATGGATGCCGACATCTTCAATTATAACGCCTTCGTTCTCCAGATTGAGAATGCCCACCTCGTCACGATATCGGTCTCTGACAGTAATGATGTTGCCTACCTTGTAGGAATCCGTTTCTTCAACGGCAAAACTGACCAGTCCGTGTTCAAGTTCCCTGGCCTGGCATTCTTGCAGAATATCCCAATGTCTGGTATGGTACATCCTGTCCTGCTCGGGATCGTACTCGACGCAGTGTGGATGTTCTGTCTTCCATCCTTCTCCCACAAGATCTACTTGACCATTTTCATTAATCTCATACCATGAGTCAGGATTGAAACGCAGCACCACCTCCCCGGCTTCCGCTCTGTCGATTATCATTTCGGATCCGCATGGCCTGAGGCAGTCAATATGAAAATTCCGGAGAGTGATATCCTTTGAATGGATGATGGCTATCATGCTCTGCTTTCCGTGGAAAATCAAAGTAGCACCGTCTCCATCAATAGTGAAGTTCCGCATATCCTCTATCAGCAGTCCAATATGCTTCACCTTAGATGGGCACTCCGTCTCACTGCTGGTATTGGAAACGAATATGTCACGATCTGAGGCATGCTCCGGCCAGAAATCATAAACACCCTGTTCGAGTTTCAGAACTTTCACACCTTCATCCCTGCAATGTTCCAGGGCATTCCTGAAAGATGCCGTAACATCCTGTCCCGTATCCGGAATAACGCCCAGGTCACGTATGTAGACCTCATCAGGGCAGCATGAAACTATAAAGAAAAAAGCGGGGACAAGACCTTGAATGAGTGTTCTGCGAATTAGTGTCATGGGTGATTATTTGAATTCTTTCAAAGTTATTCAAAATATTGCAGATATGCTGCCTTTTTTATTCAAACAGACCATTTTTGTCTGACTATGAGATTGTTTTATTATATTCGCGTATAATATCAGACAAATTATGAAAAAGACACCGGAATTACTGATGGCCCTGACGGTTTTATCCAGTATGGTCCAGGGATGTTCAGGCGTTGATACGTCTCTCAAAATGCTTGTGGGTACTTATACCTCAAACAACGACAGTAAAGGCGTATATCTTTTTGATTTCAATGAAGATGAAGCCACATTCTCTCTCCTTGACACAGCCAAAGCAGGGAATCCGTCATTCATCATAACATCGGAAGACAATCTCTCGGCATGGTCTGTGGGTGAATTTGAAGACGGCAGGCAATGCGCGTATTCATACAGGCTCGGAGAGAATACCATTGATGTCATGAATCAACAGTCAGTAGACGGAAAGGCTTCAGGCTCTTCTCCCTGCAACGTTATTGCAGTCAACGGGCATCTTGTTACATCAAACTATGGCGGAGGGTCGCTGTCCTCTCTACCTATCAATGAAGATGGAACTTTGGGAACATTGGAAATGCAATATGTCCCCGAGAAGGAAGATTCGCTTCTGCGCTCCCACCTTCACTGCGCCTTTCTCTCCCCGGATGGTAAGTACCTTTTTGCCAGCGATCTCGGTCTTGATGCCCTGTACCGCTTCACTATCAACGATTCTGATTGCCCTCTTGAGAATGGAGCGGTTGCATATTGTTTCGACAAGGATTCCCATCCAGGCCCGCGTCATGCCGTTTTCAGCGCGGACGGTAGATTCATATATCTGATTCACGAATTAGGAGACATGTTGACGGTCTTCTCACATGCTGACGGAAATCTCACCCACATATCCAGTATCCCCGCATATTCTGGCGATGGCCACGGTAGTGCCGATATACATCTCAGCCCTGACGGGAGATTCCTTTACACCAGTCATCGTCTGAAGGAGGATGGCATTTCAGTCTTCGCAGTGAATCAGGAGAACGGAAGCGTCATCAAAACGGGATATTGCCATACCGGCAGACACCCTCGCAACTTTGCGATAACCCCTAATGGGAAATACTTGCTATGCGCCTGCCGCGATGACAATAGAATAGAAATCTATTCGATAAACAGGAAGGATGGATCTTTGACTTTCACAGGCAGGTCTTTGGAAATACCGTCTCCCGTATGCATTCAATTCTATAGACCATGAGCAAAATACTGACCGTAATATTTACGCTGCTGATAAGCACCGCGGCATTGGCGGCAAACGCCAAACCCTTCGTAATACCCGAACTGCAGTACTGGAAAGGTGCCTCCGGTTATTTTGTCCCGAAAGAAAGTATGAGGATAGTCTGCAACGAAGAATGCCTGGTCAAGGTAGCAGAGTCTCTCGCCAACGACTGGTGCACGATGTTCGGATTTATGCCTTCAGTAAGTTCTGGAAAGGTCAGGCAAGGAGATATATCACTGACTCTCAATGAAGACAAGTTCCTTGGGGCTGAGGGCTACAGTATAAGGATAGGGAATACGATAAAAATCAGCGCTCCAAAAACTGCAGGAGTCTACTGGGCTACCAGAACAATATTGCAGATAGCAGAACAGAGCGTTGACCACAGTTTGCCGGAAGGAGAAATCAAAGACTGGCCAGACTATGAAATCAGAGGGTTTATGATTGACGCAGGCCGCAAGTTCATTCCAATGGAATACCTGAAAGATCTGACCCGAATAATGTCTTACTACAAGATGAATGTCCTTCACGTGCATCTGAATGATTGTGGATTCATGCAATTCTTTGATCATGATTGGAATAAGACATATTCCGCATTCCGTATGGAATGTGATACATATCCCGGCCTTACAGCAAGAGACGGTTATTATACCAAAAAGGAATTCAAGAAGTTCCAGGACGAGGCCGGAGAACTGTTCGTCGACATCATTCCCGAAATTGATGTTCCTGCCCACACTTTGGCATTCACTCATTATAAACCTGAACTGGGCAGCAAAAAATACGGAATGGACCACCTGGACCTCTTTTACCCGGGCATGTACACATTCTTTGACGATCTTTTCAAGGAATATCTGGAGGGGGACGAGCCTGTTTTCAAAGGGCGCAACGTTCATATTGGAACAGACGAGTATTCCAACAAGGATCAGGCGGTAGTAGAAAAGTTCAGAGAGTTCACAGACCATTATATCAGGTATGTGGAGTCCTTCGGTAAAAGAGCATGTGTCTGGGGCTCGCTCACCTGGGCCAAAGGGGAGACGCCTGTCAAATCTGACGGAGTCCTCATGTATACATGGTCGAAAGATTTTACGGACACGCAGGATATGTTCGATCAGGGGTACAAGACCGTATCTATCCCAGACAGAGATGTATATATTGTGCCTGCGGCTGGCTACTACAGAGACTATCTCAACATCGAAAAGCTCTATGATAATTGGACTCCGGCTCACACCGTTGACAGGGTCTATGAGGAGCACCATCCCAATATCTCGGGAGGGATGTTCGCAGTATGGAACGATAACTGTGGCAATGGCATATCGGTTTATGACATACATCACCGTACAATACCTGCAATGCAAACCATGGCCGTAAAGACTTGGAATGTCAGCTGCACATTGCCTTTTGCCGAGTTTGACGTTCTACGATACGGGGTGAGCGAAGCCCCCGGTATCAACAGACTGGCTGTGGTCAAAGGGAAAAAGGGCGTGGTCTATGAGTGTGATGAGCTTAAACCCGGAACAGAGGTGCCCTATAGGGAAATAGGTTATGATTACAGCGTGTCATTCAATCTGCAGGCTGCAGATGAGCCTCTTGGAACAGAACTATTCAACTCGGGCAATGCCATATTCTATCTATCGGACCCAGTGAGCGGAAAAATCGGTTTTTCGCGTGACGGGTATCTGTATACCTTCAATTTTCGTCCTTATCCTGGAGAAATAGTATCTTTGGCGATCTGCGGAGACAACAAATCTACATCGCTGTACGTCAATGGTAAACTTTATGAAACTCTGGGAATTAGGAAATGCGTGTACGAAGGTGCAACAAGGCCTACATATCAGGTTAGTACTCTCGCTTTTCCTCTTGGAAAAGCGAGCAAATTCAGCAGCATTATCACAGATTTCAAAGTATCAAATACAAGAATATGAAAAGAACAGCAATTTTAATCGCTCTTGCAGCAGTGATCTGCTCCTGCTGCAACTATCCCAAGGTGGAATCCACGATGCCTTATTCGGTGAAGAACGGAACCATCATCCTCGAGACCCCTGCACGCGAAGCCGGGCAGCAGTCTGCACTGGGAATGGTCTGCGCGCCAATCGACACGGTGCGTGTGGGCTTTGTGGGCCTTGGAATGAGAGGGGAGGGTGCAATTTACCGCTACACCTACGTGGAGGGAGTGAAGATCACGGCCATCTGTGACCTTCTTCCTGAGAATGTCGCAAAGATGAATGATTACCTGGAGTCCCACGGCTGGCCAAAGGCTGCGGAGTACAGCGGAGAGGAAGGATGGAAGCAGCTTTGTGAAAGAGCTGACGTTGACCTCGTGTACATCTGCACCCCATGGCTCCTCCACGTTCCCGTTTCCCTCTACGCGATGAATCATGGAAAGCATGTGGCCTGCGAGGTCCCTTCAATGATGAACATCAAGGACTGCTGGGACATCATCAATACCAGCGAGAAGACACGCAGGCATTTCATGATGCTGGAGAACTGCTGCTACGACTTCTATGAGATGACCGCACTCAACATGGCCCAGCAGGGCGTGTTCGGCGAGGTTTATCATGTGGAAGGTGCATACATCCACAACCTTGACCCGTATTGGGACATGTACCAGGGCAACTGGCGCCTGGACTATAATCAGAAATTCCGTGGAGACAACTATCCTACCCACGGCATCGGTCCTGTCTGCCAGGTGCTCAACATTCACCGCGGAGACAAGATGAACACGCTTGTGGCCATGGATACCAGGGCCATCCACGGAGCAGCTGTCGCAAAGGAAAAGATGGGCGTTGACGAGTTCGCGAACGGAGACCACACGGTGTCCCTCATCCGCACGGAACTTGGCCATCAGATTGAGATTCAGCACAATGTATATGCAGCCCGTCCTTACAGCCGCATGTATCAGCTCACGGGAACCGAAGGCTTTGCCAACAAATACCCTCGTCCTCAGTTTGCGGTTGCCCCGGACCCGGAGAGATTCGCCACACAGGAGGTGTTCGATTCCCTGATGCAGGCCTACAAGCACCCAATCACCGCTGAGTATGAGGTCAAGGCAAAGGAAGTCGGCGGACACGGAGGCATGGACTTCATCATGGATTCCCGCCTCATCTACTGCCTCCGCAACGGACTGCCTCTCGACCAGGACGTTTACGACGCCGCTGAATGGTGCTGCGTCAACGAGCTCAGCCGCATCTCCATCGAGGCCGGCTCAATGCCTGTCCAGGTTCCGGACTTCACAAGAGGTGAGTGGAACAAGGTGCAGGGCTACTCGCACGCCACAAAATGATGAGGCGCGCAGAATACTGACACAGTATATTTGTTTAAATTGGGATGGAAAAGATATGACAGTTGAGGCTACGGTGGTCAGAAATGCGGGAAGTCACTTCTTCCTGAGCGAGCTCCCCGAGTGGAAGCCCTTTGCGGCTGTACTCAGGGGCAAGGTGCGTCTTAACAGGAGTACGGCCACCAATCCGGTGGCTGTGGGGGACCGCGTGCTGTGTGAGTTGCCGGAGGGGGAGGTGAGCGAGCAGAATCCTGCCACCATAACCAAGGTCCTGGACCGCAGCAATTATCTCATAAGGAAGTCCACCAACCTGTCTCGCCAGGCGCATGTGATAGCTGCGAATCTGGACCAGGCTGTGATAGTGGTGAGCCTTTTCTTCCCGGAGCTGAAGCTTCCTTTCCTGGACCGCATACTCGTTACCTGCGAGGTGTACAAGGTCCCGGTGCTGATAGTCCTCAACAAGGTGGATCTTTACCGCGAGGAGGCCCCGGAGATGCTCCAGGCCTTCGTGGATATTTACGAGGGCGCCGGGTACAGGGTGCTCCAGACCTCGGCCCGCACAGGGGAGGGAATAGACGAGCTCAGGGAACTCTGCCGGGGAAAGATCAACCTTCTGTCCGGCGAGTCCGGAGTGGGCAAGTCCTCCATAGTGAAGGCGCTGAACCCCGAACTCGACCCTAAGGTAGGGCGCATATCTGAAGCCCATCTGCAGGGAAAGCACACTACCTCCCTCTATGAGATGTACCGCCTCGGCGAGGACAGCTTCGCCATAGATACCCCCGGAATCAGGGGCTTCGGCCTCGTGGACCTCGAGAAGGAGGAGATATCGAAATATTTCCCGGAGATGCTGCGTGAGGGGCAGGACTGCAGGTTCATCCCTTGCACGCACACACATGAGCCTGGCTGCGCCGTGAAGAAGGCGGTGGAAGAAGGCAGAATCAGTGCCGAGAGGTACAATTCCTACCTCGGCATGCTGGAAGAAGACAAGAAATTCCGTTAGAATATAATCACATTTATGAAATCACGATCACTGCTGACTTTTCTACTTCTGGCGGCGACCGCTCTTCCGGGCTTTGGACAGGATCTGAAGAAAGACTTCGAGAACCCTTCCCAGTCTGCCCGCCCGCGCGTGTGGTGGCACTGGATGAACGGAAACATCACGGCCGACGGCATATACAAGGACCTCCACTGGATGCACGATGCCGGAATTGTGGGCTTCCACAACTTCGACGCCGGACTGGAGACCCCGCAGATAGTGGAAAAGCGCATAGCATACATGACTCCGGAATGGGACAGGATGTTCAGCTACGCGCTTGACGTGGCCGACAGTCTTGGGATGGAGGTCACCATAGCTTCCTCCCCCGGCTGGAGCGTTACCGGAGGCCCTTGGGTCAGCCCGGACGATGCCATGAAAAAACTCGTATGGAGGACTCTGGAAATTGAGGGGGGCTCGGCCTCCAAGGGCGGGATACGCCTGCCGGAGGGTTTCAGCTGCTGCGGAAATTTCCAGGATGATGCCCTGCTGAAATGGGATACCGACAGGGCGGTGGACTACTACAGGGACATTGCCGTCCTTGCGGTGAAGCTACTCCCTGAAGATCTTGATCTGGCATCGCTTTCCCCTGAACTCAGCGCCAGCACCAGGGTGGAGGGCCTCAGCTTTGCAAGTCTGAACAGCGACAGTGTGAGCTCCGGGGTGAAGGTTTCCACCGATGCCAACGGACTCGCCTGGGTGCAGTATGCCTTTGACAAGCCGCTGACAGTCAAGTCTGTAGTGGTCTCTGAGAGAAAGATCGCAGGCGATGCCAATGCAGTTGTGAGGGAACTCCAGTGCAGCGACGACGGCGTGAACTTCCGCAAGGTCGCAACGCTTCCTTACCAGTCTACCATACAGAAGACATACAGTGTGCCGGCCACCACGGCAAGGTATTTCAGACTCGTGCTGAAGGACAGCCAGAAGCTTGCCGGCGGAGCCTTTGACCTCCGTCAGTTCATGCTTTCCACCATGCCGGGCATACAGGACGCGGGTGACAAGGCCGGCTTCGGCTTCTACCGACTGCTCTACCTTGAGGACACATATCCGGACGGCAATGCCACTCCTCTTGAGAACGTTCTTGACCTGACAGAGCATTTCAAGGACGGCGTTCTTGATTACAGCCTCCCTCAGGGACGCTGGCGCATCTACAGATTCGGCTGCAGCCTTACGGGCAAGAGAAACCATCCGGCCTCTCCGGAGGCTACGGGCCTGGAAGTGGACAAGTTGGACAAGGCTGCTGTCAGAAGATACCTTGAAACCTACCTCGGCACTTACGACAGGGCTTCCGGCGGAAGGCTTGGCCCTGCCGGCATCAGGTATATGCTTACGGACAGCTATGAGGCCGGCCCTCAGACCTGGACCGGAAACCTCATTGAGGAGTTCCGCAGCAGGAAGGGCTACGACCTCGTGAAATGGCTCCCTGCCATCGCCGGAACTGTCCTCGGCAGCACGGCCCAGACCGAGCGCTTCCTCTTCGACTGGAAAACCTGCCTCGGCGAGCTGATGGCGCAGAACCACTATGATGTGCAGAACGAGGTTCTAGGGGAATACGGCATGAAGCGTTACACGGAAAGCCACGAGAACTACCGCGCCCTGCTTGCGGACGGAATGGACTGCAAGCATCTGGCCGACGTGCCTATGTCCGCCTTCTGGATGTCGTACAAGCAGGGAATCACCTTCACCCCTCGTTTCGAGGCGGATATACGCGAGTCTGCGTCCGTGGCGCATATCTACGGGCAGAACATCGCTGCGGCGGAGTCCTTCACCTCCAACGGCCCGCGTCACGGAGCCTGGGTCTTCTCCCCGGCAGTGCTCAGACCAACGGCTGACGCCGCCATGGCAGCGGGCCTGAACCGCTTCATCATTCACTGCTCGCCTCACCAGCCCGTGGACGACAAGAAGCCGGGCCTGGGCCTCGGCATCTACGGGCAGTGGTTCAACCGCCACCAGACCTGGGCTAACCAGGCCCGCGCGTGGACGGATTACCTCTCCCGCAGCTGCGAACTCCTGCAGAAGGGAAGGTTTGTGGCCGACGTGGCCATCTACTACGGCGAGGACAACAACATCACCGGAATCTACCTGAATGACTACCCTCAGATGCCTCAGGGCTACAACTACGACTATTTCAACCGTACCGTGCTGATGGATGTGGCCAAGCCTGAGAACGGCATCATCACAATCCCTGAGGGCATGAGCTACAGGGCCCTTTCCCTCGGCCCGAATGTAAGGCACATGTCCATGAAGGTGCTGCGCCGCATCAGGGAATATGCCGATGCGGGTGTGCCTGTCTGCGGCTGCGTCCCTGAGACGCTCGCAGGTCTGGAAGGCACGCAGGAGGAATTCGACGCCCTGGTGAAGGACATCTGGTACAGCGGCCGCCCTAACGTGAAGGCCGGCGCCGACGCGGGTGTCTTCCTCGGCCATGACGAGGACTTCCGCGCTGACGACATGAGCGAGCTGGGCTTCGTGCACAGGACCCTGGCCGATGGCGAAATCTACTGGGTGCTCAACCGCTCCAAGAGCGCAAGGTCCCTCGTAGCCTCTTTCAGAACCAGCGGCAGAAGGCCTGAGATATGGCATGCCGAGGACGGCAGCGCCGAGGCCTGCTCTTACAGGATGCTGGAAGGTCGTACCGAGGTCAGTCTGGAACTCCAGCCTCAGCAGAGCGTCTTTGTGGTCTTCGGAGAGCGCAGCCAACAGACTGAGTACAGCGTTCCGGAAAGGCAGACAAGGCAGCTGGGCGAGATTGGCGGACCTTGGAAAGTGGCTTTCCAGAAGGGTATGGGCGCTCCGGAAAGCATTGTCCTCGAGGAACTTTCATCCCTCAGTGAGAATGCGGACCCTGGCGTGAGGTATTTCTCCGGCGAGGCTACATACAGCAACAGTTTCCGCCTTTCAGGAAAGGATATCAGAACCAATGACAGCCTTGTCCTCGATCTCGGGGACGTGGGCGGACTTGCAGAGGTGACAGTCAACGGGCAGAATCTGGGCGTGCTGTGGTGCCATCCTTTCAGGATCGATATTACAGGGGCTGTACGCAAGGGCGTGAATACCATTGAGGTCAAGGCCGTGAATACCTGGCACAACCGTGTTCTGGGAGACATGCAGCCTGGGGTTGAAAAAAAGATCAGCTACTATCCTGTAGACCTTCTCAAGGCTGACGACCCGCTTCTCCCTTCCGGCCTGCTGGGACCTGTACGGGTACTTGGAATCCACTGATTGTACCCATAAATTCATTATATTTGCATTCTATGGTAAACGAAACACTGATAGCCGCACAGGTAAAGGACCTGTTCGACAACATAAGATTCACGGCAAAGCCTGAGGGCCTGTACGATCCACTCAGGTATATGATAGAGATAGGCGGCAAGCGCCTGCGCCCGACCCTTTGCCTCACGGCCTACAGCATGTTCAAGAACGAGCTGGGACCGGAGGTGTTCGAGCCGGCCGTGGCTCTGGAGGTGTTCCATTCATTCACCCTGCTCCATGACGATATCATGGACAAGTCCCCGCTGCGCCGCGGCAAGGAGACAGTGTGGAAGAAGTGGAACGAGGATACGGCCATCCTTTCCGGAGACGTGATGCTCATAGACGCATACAAGCGTATGGCCAAGGCTCCGGCTCAGATTTTAGACAGGGCCATGGACCTTTTCTCCACAACTGCGGCCGAGGTTTGCGAAGGCCAGCAGTACGATATGGAGTTCGAGACCATGCCTGAGGTGAGCATGGCCGAGTATGAGAAGATGATAGGCCTGAAGACAGCTGTGCTCATAGCCTGCTCTGCCAAGATGGGAGCCCTTGTGGCCGGTGCCACGGATGCCGAGTGCGAGGCTTTGTACCGCTATGGTTACGAGATAGGTATGGCCTTCCAGGTGGCTGACGACTACCTTGATGCCTTTGGTGACGAGAAGGTGTTCGGAAAACCTATAGGCGGAGACATCCTGAACGAGAAAAAGAGCTGGCTCACGGTAAGGGCCATGCAGCTCGCCCCGGACAAGAAGGCCTTCATGGAGGCGTTTACCGCCAAGGCTGAGACTCCGGAAGGCAGGCAGGCCAAGATATCCAGGGTCAAGAGCATATACAACGACCTTGCTGTCCCTGAGGCTGCCAAGGCTGAGATAGTCAGATACAGCAGACGTGCGATGGATGCCGTTTCCGGCATAGGGCTGAAGCCTGAATGCGTGGAGGTTCTCAGGAACTTCGCTGAAAAGCTTGTGGGGAGGGCGAAATGAGAATAGTTTTTGCTACGGGAAACAAGGGCAAGCTGCGTGAGGCTGCCCAGATACTCGGCCCGGATTTCGAGCTTCTCTGTCCGGCCGACCTCGGCATAACCGACGATATTGAGGAGACCGGCGAGACTCTGAAGGAGAATTCCCTCATCAAGGCGCGTGCGCTTTATGAGAAGACCGGTCTCAACTGCTTTGCGGACGACACCGGGCTGGAGGTGGACTGCCTCGGAGGCGCCCCGGGCGTGCATAGCGCCCGCTATGCCACGGACGGTCACGACTTCAACGCAAATATAGAAAAGCTTCTTTCTGAGATGGCAAAGCATCCGGACGAGCCGCGTACGGCGCGCTTCCGCTGCGTCGTTACCCTCATCTGGGAAGGAAAGGAATATTTTTTCAACGGCGAGATGCCGGGACGCATCGCCCTGGAGAAGAGCGGCAACGGCGGCTTCGGCTACGACCCCGTCTTCATCGCCGACGCTTACCCTGAGCACACGCTCGCCGACCTTCCTGTAGAGTGCAAGAACAATGCGTCACACAGGGGCAAGTCCCTCAGGGCCATGGCCGACTGGCTCCGTGCCAACGTTCTGGACAGGCTTGAGATCATGGCGCCGGCGGGCAACTTCGAGTGCCTGCATGCAGCCATCCAGGGAGGCGCAGATTCCGTCTATTTCGGAGTGGGGCAGCTGAACATGCGTTCACATTCGGCCAACAACTTTGCCCCTGAGGATCTGCCGGAAGTTGTGAGAATCTGCCGCGAGGCGGGGGTGAAGAGCTACCTTACCCTGAACATCGTCCTTTATCAGGAGGACCTGCAGCCTATGCGCGAGGCCCTGGATGCAGCCAAGGCCGCAGGGGTGGATGCCATCATAGCATCTGACATGGCCGC
>JAGHUW010000075.1 GCA_018064625.1 Candidatus Cryptobacteroides equifaecalis
ATACTGCCTCCGCGCTGACGCATCATCGTCGGCAGGACAGCCTGTATCGTGTTGTAGGCGGACTTCAGGTCTACCTTCAGCACAGCGTCCCAATCCTCCTCGGACATTCTGAGCAGAAGCCCGTCTCGGGTGATGCCGGCGTTGTTCACCAGCACGTCGAGCCTGCCCATGGTGGAGATTATCTGAGGCATGGCCGCCGCGACTTCTGCCTTTTCGGACGGGTCGAGCCTTACCGCCTCAACCCTGCCGCCGTAGGAACGCAGGTGATCAAGGACGTCGGCAACGCTGTCCGGGTCCTTGGTTGTAGTCACAACGAGGTCCGCCCCGTTCTGGGCGAACTTCTCTGATATAGCCAGCCCTATGCCACGGACCCCGCCGGTGACAAGAGCTACTTTTCCTTCAAGTAATCCTTTCATTTTCAATCTTTTGGTACAAGTGCGATGGTAAAGCGGGCAGAGCAGCAGAGTTTGCCGTCAACCGTAGCCTTGGCATCGACAAAAATCAGGTTACCCCTTGTCTCCACAATTCGGCTGGTGGTTGCAAGTTCATCCCCGGGATAGACGCTGCGCTTGAAACGCACACGGTCCATAGCCGCAAACATCGGCCAGGAACTTCCGTCAAGGACGTCGACCATCAGCCCAACGCTGCCCTGCGCCATGATCTCGCAGAGTATCACTCCGGGCACGACCGGATTTCCCGGGAAATGGCCCTGGAGGAAAAATTCGTCGTCCCTGATGCGGTAGTGTGAAACGCAGCTGCCGTCTTCCTGTTTGACGGACTCATCCACAAAAAACATTGGCTCCCTCTGAGGGAGGAATGATTTGATTGTTTCCCTATCCATTTGCCTTGCGGAGAACTATTGTTGCATTATGTCCGCCGAAGCCAAGGGAATTGGAAACGGCGAGGTCAAGATCCGCCTTGCGCGCCTTGAGAGGAACATAGTCCAGGTCGCACTCCGGGTCAGGCTCTTCCAGGCCGATGGTAGGAGGCACGACGCCGTCCCTGAGGGCAAGCGCGCTCGCAATGAACTCCACTGCACCGGCAGCGGCAATCATGTGGCCTGTCATGGACTTGGTTGAGCTGATGAGCACCTTGTGGGCTGCCTCCTCGCCTATCGCGAGCTTAAGGGCCTTGGTCTCGCAACTGTCATTGAGGTGGGTGCCGGTGCCGTGGGCGTTGAAGTACATGGTCTCCCCTTCCTTATATCCGGCCTGATCGAGGGCCAGGCGTATGGCGCGTGCGGCTGCCTTTCCCTCAGGGGAAGGTGCCGTAAAATGATATGCGTCGCAGGTATTTGCGTAGCCGACGACCTCGGCAATAATCTCTGCCCCGCGGGCCTTGGCGTGCTCATATTCCTCCAGGATAGCGATGCCCGCGCCCTCGCCTATCACGAAGCCGCTGCGGCGTGCATCGAAAGGAAGGCAGGCCTTTGCAGGGTCAGCCTCCAGGGAAAGAGCCCTGGCGTTCTGGAATCCGCCGAGTGTAAGAGGGAAGATGGTGGCATCCGTTCCACCTGTGATGATGGCGTCTGCGTCTCCGCGCTGAACAGCGTAGAAAGCCTCGCCTATAGAGTTGGTGCCGGTCGCACAGGCAGCTACTGTTGCGAGGCACGGTCCCTGCGCCTTGAATTTGATGGCGATGTTGCCACCGGCAATATTGGATATCATCATAGGTACGAAAAGCGGAGAAACGAGTCCGCCGCCGTCTGTCAATGATACCTTGGTCTGCTTGATGAAGGTGTCCAACCCGCCTATGCCTGAGCCAACATAGACGCCGAGTCTCTCAGGGTCTATATTTACGCCTGATTCGAGGCCGCTCATTTTCATTGCCTCAACGGCAGCGGCTGTGGCAAACTGGCTGAAGCGGTCGCTCTTTCTGGCTTCCTGAGGTGTGAGTCCGTACTCGGTAGCCTTGAAATCCTTAACCTGGGCGGCCACTTTCACATTGATCCCCTCCCATTCCTTGGAATCACCATGTTCGAGGACCGAGATGCCGCATTTTCCGTTCAGGAGACTCTCCTGAAAGGTCTTGAGATCATTTCCAACAGGAGAGATGACACCCATTCCGGTAATCACCACCCTTTTGTTCTGATTTGTCATAGTCTTTATGGTTTTAGTAAACGGCACAAATATAGCAAAAATCTTGCCGTTATCCATAAAGACTTCAGGTGCAGGGAGAGGCTCCGTGCACCTGAAATGGTTAATCTATGTCGTGGACAAGGAAAACATATTCATTGATTGTAATTTTGACTATATTTGTTCGATTTAACAACGATAAAATGACATATACCACACTATATTTCCTACCAAGCATGACGGCCTTTGTATGGGCCGTCCTCTTCATGGTGAAGAAAAAGAGAAGCATGACCCAGGACATCTACCTCTCCCTGTCCTGGCTGCTTGTCCTATGCCTGCTGCTGGGAAGCGCAAGGCTCTCCGCTCAGGACAAATACATGATACACTTTGAGCCGGACAAGAAAATTATCTACACAGAACTTCTTGGCATGCCTGACCATACCCTGGTGACAGACGTCCTCCACCTTCTGCCGGAGCTTATAAACCGCGGGGACCTGGCCTTCGAGAAATTCGACCTGCAGTATGACGGCAAAAGCATAGGAGAAAGCCGGGACGTCATACTATCCCAGATAAGGATTGCGGACGTGGAGAAGATAGAGATCTCCACTTCAGCCGTAGCCACCCACGCAAACAACGGCCAGAGCGGAAGCATAAACATAGTTCCGGCAAAGAAAAAGGAAGGCCTGCACGGAATGGCTTTTCTGGAAGGGGACCTGTTCTGGGGCATAATGCCGGGAGTGAACCTGACATACAAGAAGAACAAGGCCGAATTCGGTGCAATGGTGAATCTCGAAGGGATGAAGACCGGGCAAGACAGGAGCTTCGTGGAGACCGGCCCTTACATGAACAGGATATCCATGGAAAGCACAGAGAACAGGTACTTCCAGCAGACAGCCAAGATCGATTTCCATTATACTTTCTCGGAAAAGGACGAGATAAAGGCATGGCTTGTGGAAAGCAGCGGAGACTACAAGGTGAGGACCATCTCGGACTTCACAAAGAGCACGGACATGAGCGAGGTCTTCGGCCCAGGTATGGCCCTGGTGGAAAAAGGGACAGACACCACTCTCACCCGCTCACAGGGGCTCATTTTGGAGATGAACACGGAATACCAGCACCACTTCACAAAGAACAATAAACTGACCCTGAATGCTGACTGGTCCACCAGAAGCGGAGAGGGCTATGCCATGAACGATGCCCCTTACAAGATCAGCACCCAGGCCAAGATGGAGGCGCGCATATTCGGCGACGATGCCAGATATATCAACCTCAAAACCGGAATAAGCACCAACTATGACCATTTCAGCAGTCCCATATCTAATGGCCACGGTCTCTTCGTCTCCCCTTCCGCAGAACTGCAATACCGGCAGAGGTCACTCAGCGTGAATGCGGCTGCACAGTTCCAGTATTACGACAAGGTCTTCCACGCGAGCAACGCAAACGCCAACTTCAACAGCACAGACCATGACTTCACCTCACACCTGAATATGGTATGGTCCATGGCCCAGGACCATGCCCTGAAGATAAACCTCTCCAGAAACATAATACGCCCTGCGGACCAGATGCTTTACCCTGGATTCACCTACTACCCTTCCTCCCAGAAATGGGTAAAGGGAGACCCTTCCCTCAGCAACGCCTACATACATTCCCTGGAAATGAATTACATCCACGAATGGGCAAGACGCGAGCATAAGATGGTGATGAACTTCGGCGTAGGATATGACCTGGCCCGTGGGATTCACGAGGAGGACACCCGCATACAGACGGAAGAGCCTTACATCTATTCCATCTACTGCAATACGGGAAAGAGCAACATCGTCAAGGGGAACATGATGCTCATATACAAGTATCAGGCTATGACCATGTCCTTCGCAGGCAATGTCTTCTTCAACTCCAATGAGAACATTGCCAGTCAGAGACCTTTCTACAACCTCAGCATAAGCCCTGTCTTCAACTTCCACAACAGATGGACCCTTACCGGGCGCATACTCTACAACAGTGCCATCCAGAGGGAAAACTCCGTACTGGGAGAATGCCTCTTCACCCAGGCCAAGATAAGCAAGGACATCAAGACCTGGACCCTTAGTCTGGTTCTTAACGACATAACAGGATTCCCATCACAGGACTACACTCACGGCCCGGACAAAAGTTCCTTCACAAGCGGCTACAACCTCTACACACGCTACATAGGTCTCCACGTGAACAAGAAGTTCAATTAGATCTGCTCCGCGATGTAGTCAACGACCTCCCTCACGGTGTGGAAAGTCTGCATTGTCTTGAACTGGAAACCGAACTTCTGCTCGATTGCGAGGCTCATCAGAAGCATGGAAAGTGAATCCACGCCAAGATCCATCACGAGAGAGGAATCCATGCCGACCTTGGAGAGGTCCATCTTAGGCTTCACAGTGGCAAATACCTCCTTGAGGCCTTCAAGTATCTGTTCCGGTGTCATGGTCTCTTACTGGTTACGTGCAACTTTGAGACTGCCGGTACGCTTGAAGTCCTCACGGCGTACTGTCAGCTTGGAAACTCTCTGTACAGAAGGCAGAGTGGCATTGATATCGTTCACGAGCTTGTTGAAGTAAGCCTCAACATCCTCCCACGACTTACCCTCGAAGGCAGGCATATTAGGAAGTATCTCGATTGCTATCACGCCCTCACCGTCAACGACCTTCTCTGAAACAAGGCAGTCCTTGACTGTAGGCACCTTGTAGAAGTGCTCCTCGATGACCTCAGGAGAGATATTCTCTCCGTTGCTGAGGATGATGAGGTTCTTGATGCGGCCGGTGATGTAGAGATAGCCTTCCTCGTCGAAACGCACGAGGTCTCCGGTCTTCACCCATCCGTCCTCAGTAAGGGTTGCAGCTGTATTCTCAGGGTCGTTGTAGTAGCCTGTGAAGGTATTGTCGCCCCTGAACCAGAGCTCTCCGTCAACCACCTTGGTCTCGATGCCAGGGTAGATCTTACCAACTGAATCCGGCTTCTCGGTAGTCTCCACGCAAGCGGATGTGAGGTTTGCACCCTCGGTCATTCCGTAACCTGCGCAAAGCTTGATTCCCATCTTCTCGAACTCCACGGCGAGCCTAGGCGGAACCAGGGCAGCACCGGTGATGATGAGTTTGAGGGAGCCTCCAAGGAACTGAGGGCCGTACATCTTCGCAAGGCCCACGAGAACGTCGCAGAGGCCAGGCACAAGCACGAGCTTGGTAGGCTTGATGACAGGAAGCTTACTGATGGTGGCCTTCATATCCTCAGCTGCAAACCAGGTACCGCCGGTGTAGAAGCAGCCCATTGTGCTGAAGATGAGTCCGAACACATGGCTGAGCGGGAGCAGGCCCACGAACCTCTCCCCTCCCATCTGGCTGCCTGGAGCGAAGCATGCGTTGTATGAACCGCGCATGAGTGCACGGTGAGGGAGAACCGCACCCTTAGGGGCACCTGTGGTACCGCCGGTGAAGAAGATTGCGGCTGACTCCTCCTTGTCTATCTCTGCAACCGGAGCACCCTCCTCAGCCATCGAGCTTGAAGGGACCATCTTCACAGGAAGCTCTGCCACCATCTCCTTGAACTCGTCACGTACTACGAGAAGGCTTACGTCGAACTTCTTGCAGCTGCCTGCAACTGCAGGTGCCGGGAGCATGGAAGGAAGGTTGATTGCGACGAAACCGGCAGAGGTCACTGCCAGGAACATCTCCACGGCGTCGATGGAATTTCTCTCGAAGATGGCAACCTTGTCACCCTTCTTGAGGCCCTGTGCATAGAGGAAAGCACGGCGGCGGGCAATGCGCTCGCACATCTGTGCATAAGTGTAGGACTCTGTGAGATTGCTTACGGCAACCCTGTCAGCCCATTTCTCTCCGATCCACTGTACAAACTCTGCTGTTGTTGGGAAATACTTCAGCTGAGCGAATTCCTCAGCAGGAAGCATATCATAGAAATATTTGCTCATATAGCTCTTGTTAGTTTTAGTAAACGGTGGCAAATATACTCATTTTTATTAAATTTGCTGAATGGATACTAAAACCTGCACCATGAAAATAGAAATAAAGATTGTAAAGACACGCAAAGACGAGAAGGAATTCATCAACTTCCCGGCAAAGCTCTACAAAGGGAACGAATACTGGGTCCCGGCTCTGGAAGGCGACGAATACGACACCTTCAACCCTGAGAAAAACGGAGCCTACGACTACTGCGAGGCCGAGCGTTTCCTCGCCTACAAGGACGGAAAGCTGGTGGGACGCGTCGCAGCCATCATAAACCATAACGCAAACCGCGACTGGAAAGAGGAGAGCGTACGCTTCGGCTGGCTCGACTTCATCGAAGACCAGGAAGTCCTGGAAGCCCTGCTCAAGGCAGTGGAGGACTGGGGAAAACAGCGCGGCTGCAAGGTCTGCAAAGGCCCCTGGGGCTTCACGGACATGGACAAGGAAGGCCTGCTGATAGAGGGCTACGACAAGCTCTGCCCTTTCACCTGCCTCTACAACTATCCATATTACGACACCCTTCTCCAGAAGGCCGGCTACGCCAAGGACGTGGACTGGATACAGAAAGTCTGCTACCTGGACGAGACCGACCCGCCGATGTTCGGCTTCGCGGAGATGATTGAAAAGCGATTCGGCCTGCACATGGCCCAGGAGAAGAGCATGAAGGTCATGGCCGACAAATACGGCATGGACCTCTTCCGCATGTACAATGAGACCTTTGCGCCTCTCTTCCAGTTCACCCCGCTGAACGACAAGCAGATAGAGAGTTACCTGAAGACCTACGTGAGCATACTCGACCCGCGCTTCGTGGGAGTCTGCCTCAACGCCGAGGACAAACCAATCGGCTTCGCCTTCTGCGTCCCTACCCTCAGCAAGGCTATACAGAAATGCAAGGGCCGACTCTTCCCTTTCGGCTTCCTGCGCGTACTGCACGCCCTCAAGCACAACGACACCCTCGAGGCCCTGCTCATAGGCATACTTCCGGAGTACCAGGGTCAAGGAGCCAACGTACTGCTGTTCAAGTACCTGCATGAGAACGCCCGCAAGTTCGGCATCAACAAGATGATACTCAACCCTCAGCTGGAGGAGAACTTCAGGGTACACGCCCTCTTCGACCAGTACCGCACAGAGCCTTTCATGAGAAGAAGGGCCTACACCAAGAATATCTAAGACATGACGGCAGCCTACGACAGGGAAATACTGCTGGGAAAACTCAGGAGCGGGGCAGAGATGTCCCGCCCCGAGCGTATTGCCCTGACCCTCAGGCTCGCCATACCCGCAATACTGGCACAGCTCTCCATGTGCCTGATGAGCTACATAGACGCCTCGATGGTAGGGCGCCTGGGCAGCGCGCAGGCAGCGGCGGTTGGGCTTGTGTCCACCACAACCTGGATCTTCGGCAGCTTCTGCCACGCCAACAGCTCCGGCTACAGCGTGCAGATTGCGCACAAGTGCGGAGCGGCCGAGTTCGATGACAGCCGCCGCATCTACCGCTACGGCCTCATCTGCACTATAGTCATCAGCCTGGTACTCTGCCTTCTGGGCAGCGGCATCAGCGGCGCCCTCCCCCTCTGGCTGGGAGGAGAGCAAGAGGTGGCCGCGGACGCATCGGCCTACTTCCTAATCTACGCCCTCTTCCTGCCGGCACTGCAGCTTGCCATCTATTCCGAGGCCGCCCTCATAGCCAGCGGCAACATGAAGGTGCCGAGCATGGTCAGCCTGGCCATGTGCGCGCTGGACGTGGCGTTCAACTACCTCTTCATCTTCGTGCTGGGGATGGGGGTGAAGGGCGCGGCCCTGGGCACGGGACTTGCCGAACTCTGCGCCGGAGCCTTCCTGCTATGGTACGGCAGCACCCGCAGCAAGGCCCTCAGCCAGAAGGGCATAGGCCAGATACATACGCCCAAACGCAATAAACTGGTACTCAGCCAGGCCTTCAGAATCACCTGGCCGCTGTGGCTGCAGAACCTCATATCGCGCGGAGCCTACATAGCCGCGACGGTGCTGGTGGCCCCTCTGGGAACCGTGGCCATCGCTGCCAACAGCTTTGCAATCATTGCCGAGGGCTTCTGCTACCTGCCGGGCTACGGCATGGCGGACGCCGCGACCACCCTCGTGGGACAGAGCCTCGGCGCGGGCAGAAAGGACATGGCACGCAGCTTCGCGCGCATCACCATCTTCAGCGGGGCGTCCGTGATGGCGCTGCTGGCCGTGCTGATGTACGCGTTCGCCGCCCCCGTCATGGGCATGCTCAGCACGGACCCGCAGGTCATCTCGCTGGGCGCGCAGTGCCTGCGAATCGAGGCCTGGGCGGAACTGCTCTACGGCGTGAGCATAGTGGCCTACGGCTGCTGCGTGGGCGCCGGAGACACCCTGCTGCCGAGCGCAATCAACCTGCTGAGCATGTGGGTGATAAGGATAGGGCTTGCGCTCTTCCTCATACCTCGCTACGGCCTTGTGGGCTACTGGATAGCCATGGCCACGGAGCTCAGCGTCAAGGGAATAATCTTCGCCCTGCGCGTAAGCGGGGAACGTTGGATGAAACATAAAATATTATAAGATATGTACGACTCAAGCAAAGGACTTTACGTTGCCCACTCGCAGAACGGGCCTATCTCCATCTGCGGAAAGATGGCCAACCGACACGGACTCATAGCCGGTGCAACCGGAACAGGAAAGACTGTAACCCTCCAGGTACTTGCAGAGACCTTCTGCCAGGCCGGAGTGCCATGCTTCATGGCAGACATGAAGGGAGACCTCAGCGGAATCAGCCGCGTGGGAAGGCTCAGCGGATTCATAGAGAAGAGATGCGCCGAGTTCGGCATCAGCAACCCTCTCTTCCAGAGCTGCCCTGTGGTGATGTACGACGTCTTCGGGGAGCAGGGACACCCTATGCGCTCCACCATCTCAGACATGGGCCCTCAGCTCCTCAGCCGCCTGCTGGAGCTGAACGACACCCAGTCCGGAGTGCTTGACATCGTCTTCCGCGTTGCAGACGACAAAGGCCTGCTGCTCATAGACATGAAGGACCTCCGCTCCATGCTCAACTATGTTTCCGAGCATGCCGCAGAGTATCAGCAGAGCTACGGTAACATCAGCCCGGCATCCGTTGGAGCCATACAGAGGGCACTCCTCAGCCTTGAGAACCAGGGCGGAGACAAGTTCTTTGCGGAGCCTTCCTTCGACATCAACGACCTCATGCGCACGGAGAACGGAAAGGGCGTGATGAGCGTGCTCGCCGCAGACAGGCTCATGCTCAACCCTAAGCTCTACTCCACCTTCCTTCTGTGGCTGCTCAGCGAGATCTACTCCACCCTTCCTGAGGTGGGAGACATGGAG